>JAAYVT010000282.1 GCA_012517025.1 Phyllobacteriaceae bacterium
CAACGACGCCAGGAAGTCGACGGCAGGCGACAGCAGCAGGATCGGGGTCGAGCCCGCCAAGGTCTGCCGATATGTCTGTAGGGTCCGGTAGAAGTCGTAGAAGCCGGCGGCATGCTCGTAGGCGTCGCCGAGGACGCGCGACGCATTCGCGTCGGCGTCGCCCCGGATCACCTTCGCCTTCTGCTGCGCCTCGGCGAGGATGACGGTCTTCTGCCGGTCGGCGCGGGCCTGGATCTCCTGCGCCCATTGGAAGCCCTGCGCCCGCAGTTCCTTCGCCTCTCGTTGGCGCTCGGACTTCATGCGGTCGTAGATCGCCTGACTGGTCTCGATCGGCAGATCGGCACGCAACAGGCGGACGTCGACCACGTCGACGCCGAGGGAGCGGCTGCTCTCGATCACCTGCGAGCGGATCTCGGCGATGATGCGCTCGCGCTCCGAGGACAGCAGGTCGATCAGCTTCGCCTGTCCGAGCTCGCGCCGGAGCGCCGAGCTGACGATCTGGGTGAGGCGCGACTGCCCCTGCTCGACGGTGCCGACCGCCTGATAGAAGGCGAGCGGATCGCTGATCTGAAACCGCGTGTAGGTGCTCGCCTCGATGCGTTTCTGGTCGCCGAGGATGATCTGCTCGGCCGGCGGCTCCAGCGAGATCAGGCGCCGCTCGAAGGTGACGACGGTGTCGACGAGCGGCCACTTCAGATAGAGGCCGGGTTCTTCGTGGGTGGCGAGCGGCATGCCGAGGCGGATCACCAGCGCCCGCTGGGTCTGTTGCACGACGAAGGTCGCCGAACTCAGGACGTAGCCGAGCACCATCACGACAAGGAAGACGAGAAAGCCGCGGCTCTTCATTTGGCCTCTCCCGTGCTCGGGACCGCCGCCGTCGCGGGACGCTCGGCCTTCGGATCCAACAGCGGGAGATAAGGAACGACCCCGCCGGACTTCGAACTCATGTCGACCACGACGCGCCCGGCATGGCGGAGCACCTCGTCGACGCTCTCGAGATAGAGGCGGCGCGCGGTGACGGCGGGATGCTTCTCATAGGCCGCCGCGACCGCCGAGAAGCTCTCCGCGTCGCCCTTGGCCAAGTCCACCACCTGTTCGCGATAAGCCTCGGCCTCCTGCAGGATGTGCTCGGCCTCGCCGCGGGCCCTCGGCAGAACGTCGTTGCGATAGGCGTCGGCCTCGTTGCGCGCCCGTTCCTGGTCGGCGCGCGCCCGTTGGACGTCGTTGAAGGCGTCGATCACCGCACTGGGCGGATCGATCCGCAGCAGCTGCACCTGGGTGACGTCGATCCCCGCCCCATAGCCGTCGAGCAATCGCTGCAGAACCACCACCGTCTGATCGGCGATCTGTTGGCGCTTGTCGGACAGCGCCGCCTGGATCGGGTTCTGCCCGATCACCTCGCGCAGCGCGCTCTCGGCGGCGACCCGCAGCGTTCCTTCCGGATCGGCGACGTCGAAGAGATATTGGCCGGCGTCGCGAATGCGCCAGAACACCACGCAATCAGCCTCGACGATGTTCTCGTCGCCGGTCAGCATCTGGTTGCGGTCGCGGCCGAGAATCAATTGATTGATCTGGGTGGTCTTGGGCAGCATCACCGTCTCGACCGGATAGGGCCAATGGTAGTGAATGCCCGGGGACTCGGTCGCGACCCACTTGCCGAAACGTTGCACGATCCCCTGTTCGTCCGGCTGAACCCGGTAGAACCCACTCACACCCCAAAGAAAGATGGTCAGACCGAGGACGAGCAGCCCTCCGCGCCGCCCGAAATGCGGCAGGCTGATC
>JAAYVT010000283.1 GCA_012517025.1 Phyllobacteriaceae bacterium
TTCACGAAACCTCGACGAGCTCGACCGACGGTGACGGCGACCTCGCTCGCGCGGTCGCAGCCGGCCGCTTGCCGTCGGCGAAAATGTTATGTTATAACATCCGACATGACGACGACCCTGGCCTCATCTTCCTCCGATCTCCTCGTTCCGGCGCGGTCGCGCGGCGGTTCTGCCGCCGCGCACGATCACGCCCATGGGCACGATCACGCCCATGGGCACGATCACGCTCACGGCGGGCACGAACCCCACGGGCACGACCACGCCCCGGTGCGAGGTGTCGTCGAAACGGGAGATGGGCTCGCCGGGACCTTCTCGCAAGGTGGCGGGCACCGTCACGTCGCCGCGGCGGTGCCGGGCGCGGTGTCGATGATCCGCGCCTCGCTCGCCGCCCGTCTCGCGGTGGCGGCCGGGCTGTCGATCCTGATCTGGGCCGCCGTGCTGTGGGCACGGTCGCCGATCGCCTCGTGAGGAGACCGACATGACGGCGTTGATCTCCTTCGAGGATCTGACCCTCGGTTACGATCGCCATCCGGCGGTGCATCACCTCGACGGCGCGATCGAGACCGGCGCGCTGACCGCGATCGTCGGCCCGAACGGAGCCGGCAAGTCGACACTGCTCAAGGCGATCGCCGGAGTGCTCGAGCCGATCGGCGGGACGCTGCGGTTCCACGGCTGCGATCGCCGCGACGTCGCCCATCTGCCGCAGATCGCCGAGATCGACCGTTCCTTTCCCCTCTCGGTCTACGACTTCGTGGCGATGGGGGCGTGGCGGCGGGTCGGCGCCTTCTCCGGCATCGGTCGGGGCGAGGGACGGCGCATCGGCGCGGCGCTCGCGGCGGTCGGGCTCGAAGGGTTCGAGCGGCGGCCGATCGGCACGCTGTCGGGCGGGCAGATGCAGCGGGCGATGTTCGCCCGCCTCGTCCTCCAAGACGCGACGGTGATCCTGCTCGACGAGCCGTTCAACGCGGTCGACGCCCGCACCGAGGCCGATCTCCTGGCGCTGGTGCATCGCTGGCACGACGAGGGGCGGACGGTGATCGCGGTGTCGCACGACCTCGACATGGTGCGGGCGCAGTTTCCCGACTGCTTGATGTTGGCGCGCGAATGCGTCGGCGCCGGGCCGACGAGCGAGGTCTTGACCGAGGCCGGCCTCGCCCGCGCCCACTCGATGATCGGGGCCTTCGACACCCACGCGCACGTCTGCGCCCGCGCGTCTTGAGCGATCCGAGGACCCCATGGACATGCTCCACGCTCTCCTGATCGCGCCCTTCGCCGATTTCGAATTCATGCGCCGGGCGCTGGTCGGCGCGGTCGCGCTGGCGCTCGCCGCCGCCCCGGTCGGGGTGATGCTGATGCTCAGGCGGATGTCGCTGACCGGCGACGCGATGAGCCATGCGATCCTGCCCGGCGCGGCGATCGGCTATCTGTTGTCCGGCCTGTCGCTGACGGCGATGACGGTCGGCGGGCTCGTCGCCGGTGTCGTGGTGGCGGTGGCGGCCGGCGCGGTGGCGCGCAACTCGCGGCTCGGCGAGGACGTGTCGCTCGCCGCCTTCTATCTCACCTCGCTGGCGCTCGGCGTCACCATCGTCTCGCTCAAGGGCTCGAACGTCGATCTGTTGCACGTGCTGTTCGGCACGGTGCTGGCGCTCGACGACGACGCGTTGATCCTGATCGCGGCGATCTCGACCCTGACGCTCTTCGCCTTCGCCACCATCGTTCGGCCGTTGGTGCTCGATTCGATCGATCCCGGCTTCCTGCGGGCGGTCGGCGGGCGGACCGGGGCGATCGTCCATCTCGTCTTCATGGGCGTGGTGGTGCTGAATCTCGTCGGCGGCTTCCATGCCCTCGGCACGCTGATGGCGGTCGGGCTGATGATGTTGCCGGCGGCCGGGGCGCGGCTGTGGGTCGACGATCTCACCGCGCTGGTCGCCACCGCGAGCGGCATCGGCGTCGCCTCGGCGGTCGTCGGACTGCTCGTCTCCTATCACCTGTCGCTGCCGGCCGGGCCGGCGATCGTGCTGACCGCCGGTGCGATCTGGTTCGCCTCGCTCGCCCTCGGGAGACGCGGCCTCCTCGCCGGCCGGCTCGGCCGGCGTCACCTCGAGGCCTGAGCGGGCCGCCCGCTCGGACCACCTGCGATTTCCGAAATCCGCAACCGGGAGAGCGATCTCATGACCGGACCGACCCGCCGTACCCTGCTGTCCGCCGCCGGTGGTCTCCTCGTCGCCGCCGCCTTCGGGCCTTCCGCGCGCGCGGACGGGCCGATGCCGGTGGTCGCCTCGTTCTCGATCCTCGGCGATCTGGTCGCCCAGGTCGGCAAGGACCGCGTGTCGGTCACGACCCTGGTCGGGCCGAACGGCGACGCCCACGTCTTCCAGCCCAAGCCCGCCGACGCGCACACGGTGGCGCCGGCGAAAGTGGTGTTCGAGAACGGGCTCGGGCTCGAGGGCTGGCTCGATCGGCTGATCGCCGCCTCCGGCACCCGGGCGACGGTCGTCGTCGTCTCGAAGGGGGTGACGCCCGACGCCGCCGAGGCCGAGGACGGTCACGCCGTCGAGGATGGGCATCACGACCACGGCGGCTTCGACCCGCACGCCTGGCAGTCGGTGGCGAACACCAAGATCTACGTCGCCGACATCCGCGACGCGCTGATCGCCGCCGATCCCGACGGCAAGGACGCCTACACCGCCAATGCGACCGCCTATCTCGCGCAACTCGACGCGCTCGAAGCGGAGGTGAAGGCGGCGTTGGCGAAAGTGCCGGCGGAGAAGCGCCGCGTCATCACCACCCACGACGCCTTCGGCTATTTCGGTCGCGCCTACGGCATCACGTTTCTGGCACCGCAGGGGATCTCCACCGACGCCGAGCCGACCGCCAAGGGGGTGGCGGACCTCGTCCGGCAGATCCGTCGCGAACACATCCGCGCCGTCTTCATCGAGAACATGAGCGACGGACGGTTGGTGAAGCAGATCGCCAAGGAGACCGGGGTGAAGCTCGGTGGCGAACTCTTCTCCGACAGCCTCTCGCCGAAGGGTGGACCGGCCTCCACATATGTCGATATGGTCCGCCACAACACGCGGCTCCTGACGGCGGCGATGGTCGATTCGTGACCCACCCCGCAGGAAGCCTCGATCTCACGAAGGACGTTCGCGATGTCTGATGCCGTTTCCTCGGCCATTCCCGTCACGGTGCTCACCGGTTATCTCGGCGCCGGCAAGACGACGCTCCTCAATCGCATCCTGTCGGAAGACCACGGCAAGAAATACGCCGTCATCGTCAACGAGTTCGGCGAGGTCGGCATCGACAACGACCTCGTCGTCGATTCGGACGAAGAAATCTTCGAGATGAACAACGGCTGCATCTGCTGCACCGTGCGCGGCGACTTGATCCGCATTCTCGAAGGGCTGATGAAGCGCAAGGGCAAGTTCGACGCGGTGATCATCGAGACGACCGGTCTCGCCGATCCTGCGCCGGTCGCCCAGACCTTCTTCATGGACGACGACGTGCGCTCCAAGACCCGGCTCGACGCCATCGTCACCGTGGTCGACGCCAAGAACCTGATGGCCCGCATCGACGACAGTCCGGAAGCCGAGGATCAGGTCGCCTTCGCCGATGTGATCCTGCTCAACAAGGTCGATCTGGTGAGCCCGGAAGAGAAGGCGCGGGTCAAGGCCGAGATCCTGGCGATCAATCCGCAGGCACGGATCGTCGAGACCGAGCGCTGCGCCGTCGATCTCGCGGAAGTGCTCGATCGCGGCGCCTTCGATCTCGATCGCATCCTGCTGGTCGAGCCGGAGTTTCTGGTCGCGGATCACCACCATCACGACGAGAGCGTGAAGTCGATCAGCCTCGAGGCCGGCGACATGGAGCCGGAGGCGTTTTTCGACTGGGTCAACAAGGCGACCCAGGAGCAAGGGCCGAACATCCGCCGGATGAAGGGCATCATCGCCTTCAAGGACGATCCGGAGCGCTACGTCGTGCAGGGCGTGCACATGATCGTCGAGGGCAACCACCAGCGCGACTGGAAGCCGGACGAGGAGCGTCGCACCCGGCTCGTCTTCATCGGCCGCGATCTCGACTTCGCCGCGCTGCGCGCCGGCTTCGACGCCTGCAAGGCGGCCTGACATGCCGGCGATCGATTCTCGCGACTTCGGGTCCTGGGTGGTGGCGACCGGGTTTCTCGGCGACACCGCCGCCTTCGCGCTCGCCGACGGCGAGGTTCGCCTGATCGACGAGGCGGGAGAGCGCACGGTCGTCGCCCACGACGGCGGCCTGCTCGCCGCGCGCCTCGGCGCCGACGGCGCCTCGCTCGTCTCCTCCGGCGACGACGGCCGAGTGGTGCGCACCCGGCTCGACGGCTCGGTCGAGACGCTGTTCGAGAAGAAGGGCAAGTGGCTCGACCAGCTCGCCGAAGGGCCGCAGGGGGCGATCGCCACCGCCGCCGGGCGCGTCGCCTGGGTGCGGCTCGCCGACGGGCGGGTGAAGGAA
>JAAYVT010000284.1 GCA_012517025.1 Phyllobacteriaceae bacterium
CCGGTGTGCCCTTGGGATTGAACCGTCCCCCGTAGAGGTCTGCCCCGCGACCGGAAAGCGGTTCGCGGGCGTGGATCGGGTTCAGAGCCCGGTAGAGCTTGCCACGGTAGGAGATCGACATCAGGCGTGGACGCCGGCGTCCACGGCGTCGACGTAGTCGAGCACCTCGTCGGCCCGCCCACTGCGGACGAGCTGCATCGCCGTCTGCCCGGAGAACCCGGCAAGCGGTTCGGAGCGATACCAGGCATAGGCGAGCAGGGCCGACCCGAACCGCGGTTCGACCTTGTTCAAGACCTCGACCATCTCGCGCAGTCGCCGCTGAGTCTTGTCGGAGCGGATCCGGGCGACACGCTGAACGGCGTCCCGACCGAGACCGGCGGTACGGGCGACATCCTCACTCGTCGTCCGCAGAGCGGTCGCGATCTTGCGGGGAGCGAAGAAGCCGCCCTCGGCGTACTGAACCAAGCCCATGTGCTTCGCCTTCCGATGCCGGTTTGATAGACGCAATATAGCGTCAAAAGTCGTGTGCTTCAATGTGAAGAGGTGAGAACGAGAAAAGGAAGGAACCCTCCTCGCGGATCGACCGGTTCGGCGCCGCTGGCGCTCAACCGCCGCGATTGCGTTCCAAGACCGTCATTCGTCGCAGGGCGCCCGGCGCCCCGCTCGACCTGCCGTGCAGGGCCGCTCCGCCGCGGTTGCCCCGCCCCGTCCGCTCCGCGGGGTCGAGGGGGTCTTCGAATGAGAAGATGATGAAGTGTTGACGATCGCTCCCATTCCGGCAGGTGCCGGAGCCTTGGACGCAACGGCAGCCTTCATGTCGTCGGCGTCGTTGTCGGGCGCCCGGTCGCGGCCCGGACCTTCAGCGGCTTCGGTGGGGCGCGACGGCATGGCCGGCGCAGTGGATGAGATCGATATCGACATGGGCCTTCCTCCGAAGGGGCATCCGTAAATTGTCGTATGGTCATTGAGATCGAGTTGAAATGATCCATCGCACACCGAAATACTCGGAATGTCGTGCGCATCGAGACTGTCTTCAATTCGTCTGCTTTAGGTCCTGCGGAAAGCAACCCTTTTTTTGCGAAATCACCCGAAATTACGATGGTGCGCCAATTCAGCAATGCTTTTCATTCGCGATATCGATCGACATGTTCAATTGGTGCGAAAGTGTTCCGGCCGGGTTGACTTCGCTGCGATACGGGCGCATTGGCCTCGCCATCGAACGGTGTCTCGATGCCGTCGTGCGACAACGATAGAAAGTGACATGGGCAGTATTCTCACCGGCGTTCGACTTTTCGCGACGCCGACGACGGACATGACGACCATGGGTCGCCCCGGGCATTCGAGAGCCGCGACTCTCCGGTGAGTCGTCGCTGCGTCTCGTGCGCCATGGCGGACCATGGACATCGAGAGTGACGGCGATGGCGACCGCAAGCTGCATCGGCACGAACGAGAGATTCACGACGCATTCGGCTCGGGCATCGGCACCGGCTTGTCCGGCTACGAGATTTCGCACCCGTCTTGCGCATCTTCATCGGATCTGTTTCGTTCGTAAATCGCCACGCACGCACCAGTGCGGAGCATCCGAGGATCCCTTCAGTACCGCCGCCTGACGTTGCTCGAACACGAGGCCGCGAAAGCGTGCTGGTTCCTCGAACCAGCTGTTCGATTTCATCGGAACAGGCGGGGTCGCGATGGACTTCTTCGCTCGGATTTATTACCGGCTGCGGCGCATCTGGAAGGCCGTGGCCTTGTATTTCATGATCTCCGGCCCCGGGCTGGTCGTCATGATCGCGGACAACGACGCCGGCGGCATCACCACCTATGCGGCCACAGGCGCGAAATACGGCTACAACCTGATCTGGTTCCTGCTGATCCTGGTTCCGGTCGCCTACTACGTCCAGGAAATGACGGTCCGTCTGGGGGCAGTCACCAAGCGCGGGCACGCCGAGGCGATCTTCGACGGCTTCGGCTCGTTCTGGGGCTGGTTCTCGCTGCTCGACCTGATCCTGGTCGACTGGCTGACGCTGGTGACCGAGTTCATCGGCATGACCTCGGCGCTCAGGATCTTCGGCGTTCCCGATTGGCTGACCGTCGTCGCCGTCTGCATCCTCATGTTCACGATGGTCCTGAACGGTCGATACTGGACCTGGGAGAAGATCGCGCTCGCCTTCTGCGCGCTCAACCTCATCTACATTCCTGCGGCCATCATGGTCCACCCGCCGATTTCCGAAGTGATCAGTGCGGGGTTGGTTCCGAACTTTCCGGGCGGGTTCAACGGTGACCTGTTCTTCTTCCTGATGGCCAACATCGGCACGACGATCGCGCCGTGGATGCTGTTCTTTCAACAGTCGTCGGTGGTCGACAAGGGAATGAAGGAGAAGGACATCCCCTGGGGGCGGGCCGACACGTGGATCGGCGCGATCCTGACCGTCGTCGTCGCGTTGTTCATCGTCGTCCTGACCGGCACGGTCCTGAAAGGCGTCGAAATCAGTGACGCAGCGGAGGCCGCGCGGAAGCTGATGGTGACCGACAGATACGTCGGTGCCTTCATGGCGATCGGCCTCTTCGACGCCGGTCTTCTCGGGGCGATCTGTATTTCGCTCGCCAGTTCGTGGGCGTTCGGCGAGATCTTCGGTTGGGCGCATTCGCTCAATACCAAGATCAAGGAAGCCCCCTGGTTCTACGTCAACTACTTCCTGACCCTGGCGACAGCCGGTGCGGTCGTCCTGATCCCGGGCGCTCCGCTCGTTCTGATCACGCTCTTCGTGCAGGTCGTCGCCGTGACGCTCCTGCCGGCGGCGCTGGTGTTCCTGATCCTCCTCCTCAACGACCGTCACACGATGGGGGAGTACTGCAACACCCCGCTCCAGAATTGGATCGGCGGCGTGATCGTCACGGTCATCATCGTGCTGTCGACCTGCTACGGCGTCAGCGCCCTGTTCCCGAACGTCTTCAACTGAGTGACGGGAGGAGACCCCAATGTCCTATCCCCATCTCCTTCGGGCCCTCTTTTCGGATGCCTTCGCGCGCATTCGTTACATCAACTCGAAATATGCCGAGCCGCGCATCGCGATATCGCCGGCGGTGCGCTTCGCCCTGTTGAGCCTGCGGATCTATCTGCTGCTGCTCGTCGGCCTCCTGGCCTACAAGTTCTACACCGTCCTGGCCGCGTCCTGAGACCGAGAGGAGCCGAGACATGAACACCCAGCTCGAGCAGACCTTCCTTCTCAGCACGCTGATCGGCAAGCCGGCCTTCATCGCCGGCAAGAAAGTCGGAAAGATCTCCGATCTGATCGCCGTCGAGTCGGGAAAACTGCCGGAAGTCGGCAGTTTCGTCGTCTCGCGCCCATTCGGGCACAAGGCTCTGTTGGTGCCGTGGGACAAGGTGTCGGATTTCGATGGCCGGCGTCTGACGATCGAGGCTACCTCGCCCGCCGAGGTCGAGGGGGAACCCGAACCGGCCCAGATCTGCCTCAAGGATCATCTCCTGGACAAGAAGGTCCTCGACTGCGACGACGACGAGGTCGAAGTCGTCTACGACATCAAACTGGCCCTTCGCGCCGGCAGGCTCTACGCCACCGAAGTCGACTGCAGCCGTTCCGCCTTCCTGCGGCGCATCGGTCTCGGGCGCATCGCCGATCTCATCGGCGGTCTCGCCGACCGCATTCGCACCGACAACACCATCCCTTGGACCTATGTTCAGCGGCTTCCCGATACGCTGACCAGCTTCAAGGGGGACTTGAAGCTCACGGTCCTGAAGGAGAAACTGCCGGAGATCCATCCGGTCGACCTCGCCGACATTCTCGAAGAGCTCGCGCCGGCGGAACGCTTGGCGATCTTCAACGAACTGCCGATGGAACAGGCTTCCGACACGCTGGAAGAGGTCGAGCCGCGCGTGCAGCGCGAGCTGATCTCGGCCCTCGACAAGAAGCGGGCCGCGGCACTCGTCAACGACATGACGCCTGCTCAGGCCGCCGACATACTCGCCGTCCTGCCCAGTTCGGAGGTCGACGAGATTCTCGCCGACATCGATGCCGAGGACGCCGAGAAGATCCGTCACATCATCGAGCGCCACGATGAGGAGATCATCCATTTCTCCTCTTCGCATGCCATCGAGCTTCCCCCGTCGGCGACCGTCGGGCGGGTCATCGGCGACTTCCGCAATCTCGCCCGAAATGCCGATGTCGTCATGTACATCTATGTACTCGACGAGAGCCGGAAACTCCTGGGTGTCGTCGATATCAAGGAGGTTCTTCAGGCCGAACTCGACCAGAAGCTCGAGGAGATCATGTCCTCGAACGTGGTGTGGCTCAATGCGAAGGATCCCGTGAAGGAGGCATCGCGGCTCTTCAAGCGATACAGCTTCCGCGCGATCCCGATCGTCGATGACGACGAGCGCCTCGTAGGGGTGATCCCCTATCGAGACATCGTGAACCTCAGCCATTGATCCGGATGGATGCAAGATGTCGACCGATCACAAGCGATACGCCGCGAGCATGGGACTGCTTCGAGGTGTGGCATGGTTTGGAGCTCTAGTTGCCATCGCCGCATTGGCCGTTCACCTGGCGAGATGACGAAGGCCCCTCCGCCTCTGGTCTGTGAGCCCGAGACGGACGGCGCCGTCCCGAATTGAAACTTCACGAAATTTCCAACGCTCGACACGATGTCCGAGACGCGAGGCGGCGAACATGACGATGGCACTCTCCTACACCGTTGTTCCCATCCTCGCGGCCGTGCTCGGTGGCGTCCTCACGCTTCTCTACCGCCCCTCCCATACGGTGGTGAGTGCTATTCAGCA
>JAAYVT010000285.1 GCA_012517025.1 Phyllobacteriaceae bacterium
CTCGGTGTCGACGATCGAGATCGTGTCGTCCTTCTCGTTCGACACGTAGAGGAGATGGGCCCGACCCGCCGTCGGCGTCAGGCCGGCGAGGATCAGCGCCGCGGCGAGGCCACGGCGAAGGGGAATGCGAAACATCGGCGAGTCCTCCTGGATGTCGTTGCGCCCGTCATTGTTTCGGCGACGGGTAGGGACAGGTCGTTTCCGGCTCGTCGATGCCGAGCGTGTCGAGTTCGGTGACGCGGTGATCGAACCCCTCGATCGGCGCCATCGCGGTGACGCCCTCGCCGTGGGTGAGCGCGATCGGCTGCCGCATCTGCCGATCCCAGCGCCGGAACGTCGCCTTGGCGCCCTTGAACCCGCCGAGGGCGTAGTCCGGGGCGACCAACGCGCGCGCCACCGCCGCCGGATCGACCGACTTCGCCCGCGTCACTCCTTCGGCGATCGCCCGCACCGCGATCCAGGCGGCGTAGTCCGCCGCCTCCATCGGGCGATGGTACCCGCGCACGAAACGATCCTGGATCTGTGCCGCGCCCCATCCGCGCAGACGGTCGTTCCAGGCGCTCGCGATCAGGCCGTGGCTGCCGACCACCGGACGCGGCAGCCAGGTCGCGTAAGGGAAGGCGCGACCGAAGTCGCCGCCCTCGTCGGCGATCACCACCGCGTCGTAGTCGGCGCCTTGGGTGAGGACCGGGATCGTCTGCGCCGCGGTGCGCCCGTCGGTCGGGTCCTCCCAGGTCCGCTCGCCGACGATCTTCAGGCCGAACTTGGCGATCGAGCGACGATAGGCCTCGGCGAGGAGGTCGTCCTCCGGCAACGTCCCCTTGACCAGCAGCAGCCGCGACCACCGCCGCTTGGTGAGATATTCCATCAGTCCGTCGGCGAGCATCGCCCGCGACGGCGCGGTGTGGAAGAGATCGAGCCGACAGTCGGCCTCGCGCAGGCGGGTGTCGGTCGCCCCGGCGTTGAACACCAACGCCCCCTTCGCGGCGGCGAGATCGGCGGCGACGAGCGTGTCCTGTGGCCCCGCCCGCACCACCAGATAACGGATCCCTTGGTCGAGCACCGCCTTCACCGCCGCGGCGAAGTCGCCGTCGACCGAGACGACCTTCTCTTCCAGCCGATAGGCCTGATCACGGAAGGCCCCCGACGCGTTGGCGTCGGCGACCCCGAGGCGCGACCCGTCGAGCCCGCCGGGCGGCGGCAACGGCGGCGTCTCCGCCTCGAAGCCGCGATCCTCGGCCTCTCGTTCGACGTGGGCGATCACGACCTCGAGCGAGGCCGCGCGAACGGGCGCCGCCGCGCTCGCCGTCAGGGCGAGCGCCAGCGTCGACACCGCGAGGGAAAGGCGGCGAGATCTGAACATCATGGGCTTCTTTTCGGATGTTTCCTCCACCGACGATCGTAACACGCGTCTTTCGAAGGTCTATTTCGCCAAACTGGTACCAAAGTACGAATCGGGGAGAGGCTTTCGAAGACAATTTGCACCAAAGGACAATTCAGACGGCGGGCCGGCCTCGATACCATTCTGAGCAAGAAGTCACGATCGATGGACTCGATCGAAAAACGAAGTTTCGGGAGGAATTTGCCGATGACACGTCTCGTGTCCGATCGCTCGCGCACGCTCGTCCGTCTCCTCGCCGCCGCCGGCCTCGCCACCACGGTGACCGTCGCCTCGATCGGCGCCGTGCTCGCCCACGGCGACGTCGCGCCGCAACCGGTCGACACCACCGGCCTCGAAACGGTCGGCGCCGACTGGCTGAAGGAGAACCCCTACCGGCTGAAGGGCGGGGAGCAATATCAGAAGGCGATCGAGATCGGCACCCACGGTTTCGCCGCCAACTGCGCCCGCTGCCACGGCCTCCAGGTGATCTCCGGCGGCATCGCCCCCGACCTGCGCTACCTCGAGGAGGGCAAGGAGGGCGACGCCTGGTTCATCAACCGCATCCGCCACGGCTACTCGCAGAACGGCGCCTACAAGATGCCCCCCTTCGAGGGCATCCTCAGCCAGGAGGCGATGTGGGCGATCCGCTCCTACATCGAAACCCGCGAGAAGTGAGATGGAGCACCCCCCGCGCGCCCTCCGCCCGAACGCGGCCGCTCGACGGCGGCTCGCCGCGACGGCCGGCCTCCTCCTCGCCCTGACGAGCGGCGGCGCCGAGGCCCGCCCGCTCGACAAGGTGAAGGAGAGCGGCGTCCTCGTCGTCTCCGTCTACCGCGACTTCGCGCCCTGGGCCTTCGTCGAGAACGGCGAGCCCAAGGGCATCGACGTCGACCTCGGCAAACTCCTCGCCGAGGCCGTCGGTGTGCGTGCGGAATTCATGATTCGACCTGCCGACGAGGACGTCGACGGCGATCTCCGCGCCAACGTCTGGCGCGGCGACGTCGTCGAGCACAAGCGCGCCGACGTGATGATGCACGTGCCGGTCGACCACGATCTGGCGATGCGCAACGACATGGCGGTGATCTGCTGCGGCTACGGCCAGGAACGCATGGGCATCGCCTACGATCCAGAGGCGGTGCCGGTGAAGAGCTTCGCCGCCTTCCGCTCGCGTCGCGTCGCCGTCGAAGGCGACACCACCGCCGACATCTGGCTCTCCGCCGCCTTCAACGGCATCCTCGGCCCCAACATCGATCGCGGCCGGACCTTCGCGGTGGCGATGGAGAACTACCACTCCGGCCGCGACACCGCGCTGGTGGCGCCGCGCGCCCAGCTCGAATGGGCGGCGAAGGCGGGTGGACGCCGGACCGTCGTCGAGGAATGGCCGATGCCCGGCATCGTCAAGTCGTCGTGGCCGATCTGCATCGCCGTCCGCTTCGATTCCCGCGATCTCGGCCACGCCCTCGACGGGGCGTTGGAGGAGGCCCGGGCCGACGGACGCGTCGCCGCCATCCACGCGGCCTACGGCGTCACTTGGCTGCCACCACAGGATTGACGTCGCCGTCCCCGCCGCATCTTCTTCGCGGTTGCAGCATTCTTTCGCATGAAATTTCTCTCCGGCGCGTCGAAATTCGTCGATCCGGCCGCATGAACGAAGACAGCGATCGAAGTCCGGGCTCGGAGCGTGTCGTTCGAGACGAACGACGGCGTCTACACGTCGTGATTACTGAACGGAAACGCATCCGACGTGGTCGTTTCATACCTTTTGGCAATAAGTCGGGAGGACCCCGGCGGGTAACATCGCCGACCGAAGCGAGAGCCCGACGAAGGGCCGTGCCGACACGATCGGCCGCAAGACACCATGGGAGGAAGCACTCGATGAAGTTCCACGCCATACTCTTCGCCGCCGCGAGCGGTCTCGCCGTCGCCGCCTCGACCGGCCCCGGCTTCGCCGCCGGTCCGACCATCGACGACCTGATGAAGGACCAGGACAACCCGAAGAGCGTGCTCACCTACGGCATCGGCACGCAGGGCCAGCGCTTCTCGCCGCTCGCCACCCTGAACAAGACCAACATCAAGAACCTCGTTCCCGCCTGGGCCTTCTCCTTCGGCGGCGAGAAGCAGCGCGGCCAGGAAGCCCAGCCGATCGTCTACGACGGCATGGTCTACGTCACCGCCTCCTACAGCCGCATCTTCGCCCTGAACGCCATGACCGGCGAGAAGGTGTGGGAACACGAGGCCCGCCTGCCGGAAGGCATCCTGCCCTGCTGCGACGTGATCAACCGCGGCGGCGCCATCCTCGGCGACAAGATCTTCTTCGGCTCGCTCGACGCCAAGCTGGTCGCGCTCGACCGCATGACCGGCAAGGTGCTGTGGCGCAAGACCATCGACGAATACGACGCCGGCTATTCCTATTCCGCCGCGCCGCTGATCGTTCCCTCGAAGCGCGGCCCGCTGCTGGTCACCGGCCTGTCGGGCGGTGAATTCGGCGTGGTCGGCCGGGTCGAGGCGCGCAATCCGGAGAACGGCGAGCTGGTCTGGTCGCGTCCGGTGATCGAGGGCCACATGGGCATGCTCGACGGCAAGCCCTCGACCATGACCGGCAAGGCCAACGAGAGCTGGCCGGGCGACATGTGGAAGACCGGCGGTGGTGCCACCTGGCTCGGCGGCACCTACGATCCGGAGACCAACTCGATCTTCTTCGGCACCGGCAACCCGGCGCCCTGGAACTCCTACACCCGTCCCGGCGACAACAAGTGGTCGTCGTCGCGTCTGGCGCTGGATCCCGACACCGGCGAGATCAAGTGGGGCTTCCAGACCACCCCGCACGACGGCTGGGACTTCGACGGCGTCAACGAGCTCGTCTCGTTCGACCTGAAGAAGGACGGCAAGACCGTCAAGGCGGCGGCCACCGCCGACCGCAACGGCTTCTTCTACGTGCTCGATCGCACGAGCGGCAAGTTCATCTCCGCCCATCCCTTCGTGAAGAACATCACCTGGGCCAAGGGCATCGGTGAGGACGGCCGTCCGATCTACACCGACGGCGGTCGCCCCGGCGACCCGGCGCAGGCCGCCGCCGGCGAGAAGCAGGGCAAGTCGGTGTTCTCGGTGCCGTCCTTCCTCGGCGGCAAGAACTGGATGCCGATGGCCTATTCGAAGCAGACGGGGCTCTTCTACGTGCCGTCGAACGAATGGGGCATGGACATCTGGAACGAGGGCATCGCCTACAAGAAGGGCGCGGCCTATCTCGGCGCCGGCTTCACCATCAAGCCGATCTTCGAGGACCACATCGGCTCCCTGAAGGCGATCGACCCGGCGACCGGCACGGTGAAGTGGGAGTACAAGAACAAGGCGCCGCTGTGGGGCGGCGTGTTGACCACCGCCGGCGGCCTCGTCTTCACCGGCACCCCCGAGGGCTTCCTCAAGGCCTTCGACGCGGCGACCGGCGAGGAAGTGTGGAAGTTCAACACCGGCTCCGGCATCGTCGGCTCGCCCGTCACCTGGGAACAGGACGGCGAACAGTGGGTCGGCGTCGTCTCCGGTTGGGGTGGCGCGGTGCCGCTGTGGGGCGGCGAGGTCGCCAAGACCATCAAGAACTTCAGTCAGGGCGGCATGATGTGGGCGTTCCGTCTGCCCAAGCAGGTCGCGGCGAAGTGAGCGAACGCCCCGATCGTGGACCTCTCGGGTCCGCGATCGGGGCCCGTCGTGGGGCGGCGTCGGTGCGCCGACGCCCTCTCTCGGGAGCCGCCCATGCTGAAGTTTCTGATCATCGACGACCATCCGCTGTTCCGCGAGGCGCTGCCCTACGGCATCTCCGGCTTCGTCTC
>JAAYVT010000286.1 GCA_012517025.1 Phyllobacteriaceae bacterium
CGATGACCGGCAAGGTCGCTCCCTACAAGAAGAAGTTCGGCCCGCTGCCGGCCGAGGTCTATCACCTGCCCTTCCCGAACGAGCTGCACGGCGTCTCGGTCAAGCAGACCCTCGACGCGTTGGAGTTCCTGTTCCGCGCCGACGTCGAGCCGGCGCGCGTCGCCGCCATCGTGGTCGAGCCGGTGCAGGGCGAGGGCGGCTTCTACGAGACCCCGACCGAGCTGTTCCAGGCGCTGCGCAAGATCTGCGACGACAACGGCATCGTGCTGATCGCCGACGAGGTCCAGACCGGCTTCGGCCGCACCGGCAAGCTGTTCGCGATCGAGCACACCGGCGTCGAGCCGGACCTGATCACCATGGCCAAGTCGCTCGGCGGCGGCTTCCCGATCTCCGGCGTGATGGGCAAGGCCCACATCATGGACGCGCCCGAGCCGGGCGGCCTCGGCGGCACCTACGGCGGTTCGCCGATCGCCTGCGCGGCGGCCCTCGCCGTGCTCGACGTGATCGAGGGCGACAAGCTGCTCGACCGCGCGAACGCCGTCGGCGAGAAGATCAAGGCCCGCCTCGCCTCCTTCCAGGCGCGCAACGACATGGTGCCGATCACCGCCATCCGCGGCCGCGGCGCGATGATCGGCTTCGACATCGTCAAGTCGCACGGCGCCTACGAGCCCGACGCCGACGCCACCAAGCGCGTCACCGCCGCCGCCCTCGAGGCCGGTCTGGTGCTGTTGTCCTGCGGCGTCTTCTACAACGTCGTCCGCATCCTGGTACCGCTCACGGTCACCGACGAGGTGCTGGAGGACGGCCTGAAGGCGCTCGAGACCGCGCTCGTCGCGGCGCGGGGGTGAGCATGAACGTGGTTCCGACCAAGTCCCTCGCCGAACGGCTGAAGGATCCGAGCCTTCTGGTCTCGCAGTGCTACCTCGACGGCGTCTTCGTCGGCGAGGGCGTCGACCCGGTCGCGGATCCGGGCTCCGGCGCGCTGCTGGCGAAGGTGCCGTGCTTCGGCGCGGCGGAAGCCACCACGGCGGTGGAGGCGGCCTCGGCCGCCTTCCCGGCCTGGGCCGGCCTGCTCGCCAAGCAGCGCTCGAAGATCCTGCGCAAGTGGTTCGACCTGATCGAAGCCAATCGCGAGGATCTGGCGCTGATCCTCACCTGCGAGCAGGGCAAGCCGCTGAAGGAAGCCCTCGGCGAGATCGACTACGGCGCGTCCTACGTCGAGTTCTACGCCGAGGAAGCCAAGCGCGTCGCCGGCGAGACCCTGCCGAGCCATCGCCTCGACGCCCGCGTCCTCGTCCTGCGCCAGCCGGTCGGAGTGGTGGCGGCGATCACGCCGTGGAACTTCCCCTCGGCGATGATCACCCGCAAGGTCGCCCCGGCGCTCGCCGCCGGCTGCACCGTGGTGATCAAGCCGGCCCCCGAGACCCCGCTCTCCGCCTTGGCGCTGTGCGTGCTCGCCGAGCGCGTCGGCATCCCGAAGGGCGTCTTCAACGTGATCACCGGCGACGCGCCGGCGATCGGCTCCGTGCTGACCTCGCATCCGGCGGTCCGCGTCGTCGGTTTCACCGGCTCGACCGAGGTCGGCAAGCTGTTGATGCGTCAGGCCGCCGGCACCGTGAAGAAGGTGGCGTTGGAGCTCGGCGGCAACGCGCCGTTCCTGGTCTTCGACGACGCCGACGTCGACGCGGCGGTGGAAGGGGCGATCATCGCCAAGTTCCGCAACGCCGGCCAGACCTGCGTCTGCGCCAATCGCATCTACGCCCAGGCCGGCGTCTACGACGCCTTCGTCGCCAAGCTGTCGAAGGCGGTCGCCGACCTCTCGGTCGGTCACGGCCTCGAGGACGGCGTGGTGCAGGGTCCGCTGATCAACGAGGAGGCGGTCGCCAAGGTCGAGCGTCACGTCGCCGACGCCACCGCCAAGGGCGCCTCCGTGGTGATCGGCGGCGAGCGCCACGCGCTCGGCCGGACGTTCTTCCAGCCGACGGTGCTTTCGAACGTCACCGCCGACATGGCCGTGGCACGCGAGGAGACCTTCGGCCCGCTCGCC
>JAAYVT010000287.1 GCA_012517025.1 Phyllobacteriaceae bacterium
CAGCAGGAGCTGGTCGAGCGCTTCTCGCAGTCGCGCGCCGTCGCCCTCGACATGGAATCGGCGACGATCGCCGCCAACGGTTTCCGCTTCCGGGTGCCCTACGGCACGCTGCTGTGCGTCTCCGACAAGCCGCTGCACGGCGAACTGAAGCTGCCCGGCATGGCGAGCGAGTTCTACCGCCGGCAGGTCGGTCAGCACCTGGAGATCGGCATCCGCGCCATGGAGAAGCTGCGCAAGCAACCGGCCGAGAAGATCCACTCGCGCAAGCTCAGGTCCTTCGAGGAAGTGGCGTTCCAATAGAGATAGCTAGGTTCCAAAATGCCGTTAAAATTTGATAGATACACTCCATTTAATAATAGAAGTATAGCTTTACGCGCCTTTAATTCCAATGAAACTGAGGTTAATTCATATTACTGGTCATTCAAAGCAATATCGGAATACTGTGGTCACATCGGACGGAAAATTGAAAAGGAGGATAAAAATAGAAAAACCAAAGATGTATTCGAGGCCAGCGGCCCAGATGCCGGTCGCATTCCGGAAACGATAGAGAATTGGAATGATTCCAGGAATAAACTTGAGAATTGGCTAAGGATGGCAGCGCTTACATCTGTATCTTCGTTCCTGGAATCATATATGAGGCAAATCATCAGAGCGGCATTGATGTCGGATCCTCTAGTTCAATATGGAAAGAGCCGTCTTATTGATGGCGTTTTCTTATTGAAGTCAAATTTTGAATTTCCTTATGAACCACTGATAGAATCAATGACAAAAGGAGATTGGCCAAAAAGACTTTCATCCATAAAGAAAGTGTTTGGAAATTATCCGCACGAAATGGATGCCCTTATTAGGCAACTAGAGGAGATAAGGAAAAGAAGAAATTCCTTCGCCCACGCATTTGGCCGGGATATTGATTATAAAAATCCGTCGGATCTCGATATACGAGACACCGAAAAGATCTCCCAGAAGAATCTCATTAAATATATGTCATCTGTCTCCAGGTTTGCAAAATTATTTGATGAATACCTATATATAAAATACATTGGAAATTTCGAAATAATACATTTTTACCATAACGAAAAATTAAAAAACAATGCCGTATCCGCAAAATATTTAAAGGGCCAGATACGGTTACGCTTAAATCTGAACCCAAGTCTAAAATTCTGCGGAGATTTGATCGAATATTATAATAATATTTAGAATAGCAGTATTTTTCAATTTATATCCGATACTTTCACGATCAGGACGCTCAGGTCCTTGGTCGGGGTGAAGTTCTGGGCGCGCACCTCGAACTGCGTCGGGGCGATCTTCTTCACGCCGTCGGCGCAGAAGCTCACCAGATTCTTCGTGTCCCCCTTGTCGATCACCAGCCGGAAGTCGCGGATCGGGCCCTTCCAGTTGGCGCCGGAGGTCAGCACGTAGCCGAGCCAGACCTCGGAGCGGACGATGTTCTTCTTGCCCGCCGCCATCGCGTCGTAGCCGCGCAGGAAGGCGTCGTCGATGCAGTACTTGTCGCGGCGGGCGCGGACCTCGGCGGTGAATTCCGGATCCTTGCGGAACTTCGCGTCGAGCAGACCGCCGACCGAGCCGCCGGCGAGCGGCTTGTAGGTGTGGGAGACCTTCACCGGGCGGCCGGCGGGGAAGACCTGGGTGCGGGTGACCGTGGTCTTGGTCGTCCAATGGGCGGTCCACAGGGTCTGCTTGCCGTCGCTGCCCGCCTCCTCGATCAGGCCGTCGGCGATCAGTTTCGCCCGCGCCTCCGGGGCGAGGCGATTGACCGCCGGATCGAAACGATCGTTGATCGGCGCCGCCTCGAGACCGAGGGCGGCGAGGCGATCGGTGACGTCGGCGCCCTTGAACGACGCCCGCTGCACCAGGGCGAGCGACACCGGCGCGCCGTCGACGGTGGTGCGGAAGGCAAGATCCTTGGCGTAGTCGGGGACCGGCACCTCGACGCCGTTCTCGATGTCGGGCAGCGGGAAGGCGACCAGCGTCTCGACGTCGGCGGCGGAGGTGTTGAGGAAGACGTAGTCGACGCTCACCTTGGCCTCGGAGAGGAAGAGGTCTTCCGACTGCATCACCACCGCGTCGGACTTGGTGAGGGTGAGCCCGCCGATCGCGGTTTCCGCCATGCTGTCGTTGGCGCGGGCGGGCGCGACGCAGGTCGCGGCGAGGGCGGAGGCCAACAGAACGGTATCGAAGCGCAGGGTCACGACGGATCTCTCCCGAGGAACACCGTCGTTCATCCTCCCCGACGGCAGCGGGAAGAGATCACATTTTCCACCGGTCGGCGATAGGGGCGTTCGCTCGCCCCCCCTCGCCCGAACGGACGAGACGCGCTGCGCCCCTCGGGAGCCTGCGACCGCGATCGACCCGAAGCGGACGCTTGAGCTTGCGATCCTGCAACGAAACCAGCGCGGTTCGGTGTGAGGAACCGCGAAGCCCTCAACCAATTATAGCAGATGCCGATTTGTAGGGCTCCGCATAGAGGTTCAGCGCGCTCAGCTTCGCCTTAATTAACGAAACTAGGCCTACATGAATTGCCAATACTGCTCGCAAGTCAATGGCGTCCATTAGAATAATGTTTTTTGATGGGTTTTGCTTGAGAAGATCAACCACATTGGTTGACCATCCATTGATCGACAAGAAAAGGCCCATCGTCTGCCTACCGGAGCGACCGAGTTGGCCGGCTAGCCCGTCCAATTGTCGAATATCGGTGAGTGCTTCTCTCCAACGGCATTCAGCAATGATGTACCAGCCTTCAAACTCGAACGCGCCATCAATCTGTTCGCCGCCACCATTCCGACGAAACGCCTTTTTCGCCGGGATGCCATAGACGTCCAAAATGCGACCCAGAAGGTTTTCCAAGAAGTAACCCCGCTTCTGTGGTTCGCCGCTCAGCACCGCCTGATCAAACTGGGCTAGGAGCAATTCGCTTTCGCGGCGGATCAGCTCTTTCCGCTCTCGTATGCGTGCCTCTGACGCTTGGGCTTGTGCGCGGTCCGCTTCTTCACGCCGACGCTCAGCCTCTATACGTTCTCGCGCCGCCAAATCGTGCAGAACGCCGACCATCTCACGAGCCTTTTGGCTCACTGAACGGGCGCGGTACTCATCCTGTGCCAGATGGAAGTCTTCCCAATTTGCAGCGCGCTCGATGATTTGGCGGATGACGTCCTCTTCGAGACCTCGTTCGGACAATACCTCAAGAATTACTGTTCCAGCTTCGCGCTTCGACCGTTTTTGGCCGGTTGACGGATCATGTTCGGAAAGAAACCGGCGGACAAGATCCGCCGGCACCCCGGACGGAGTGAGCAATCGTTCGGCCGCAATCCGCTTAATATGAACCAGTGTCGCGATGGCTTCGAGCGCGAGTCGTCGGGCATCGACGTCGATAAAGTGACCGGTTTCAGACAATGGCTCTCACCACCCAGGAACGTTCAATCACGTTGCGGCGAGCATACCGATCGGGCAGGGCTTTGTCGCCTCATCCATCTCCTTTTAGCGGGTTCCAGCTCAAAACGAAGGCATCCCTAGGGGCAGGACCATTGTTTCCGGATCATCCATCCGTAATTCTGGAAAGCCCGTCGCCTGGCCATAGGCCAAGGACCGCTTCCGGCGCGAAGCGAACGCCATACGCAGAGAGGCGGCCTTTCGGCCGCCTCTCGAACGTCGGGTCGCATCTTCCGATCCTTCGGATCAGAAGTCCGTGCCGCGCGCGAAGTCGGGCCCGCCCGACTTCGCCACCTCGAGAGATGGGCGGCATTCTCGGACTTCCGATCCTTCGGATCAGAAGTCCATGCCGCCCATGCCGCCCATGCCGCCGCCGGCGGGCATCGCCGGGGCTTCCTTGCGCGGCTTCTCGGCGATCATCGCCTCGGTGGTGATCAGCAGGCCGGCGATCGAGGCCGCGTCCTGCAGCGCCGTGCGCACGACCTTGGTCGGGTCGATGATGCCGGCGACCACCATGTCGACGAACTGCTCGGTCTGGGCGTCGAAGCCCTGATCGGCCGGCGCGCTCTCGAGCAGCTTGCCGACCACGATCGAGCCCTCGACGCCGGCGTTCTCGGCGATCTGACGGATCGGCGCCTCGAGCGCCTTGAGCACGATGTTGATGCCGGCCTGGACGTCGGCGACGTCGGACTTCAGACCCTCGACCGCGACCTTGGCGCGCAGCAGAGCGACGCCGCCGCCGGGGACGATGCCTTCCTCGACCGCCGCACGGGTGGCGGCGAGCGCGTCGTCGACGCGGTCCTTCTTCTCCTTGACCTCGACCTCGGTCGCGCCGCCGACGCGGATCACCGCGACGCCGCCGGCGAGCTTGGCCAGACGCTCCTGGAGCTTCTCACGGTCGTAGTCGGAGGTGGTCTCCTCGATCTGAGCCTTGATCTGGGCGACGCGCGCCTCGATCTCGGCCTTGGCGCCGGTGCCGTCGACGATCGTGGTGTTCTCCTTGGCGATCGTCACCTTCTTGGCGCGGCCGAGCATGTCGAGGGTGACGTTCTCGAGCTTGATGCCGAGGTCCTCGGAGATCACCTGGCCGTTGGTCAGGATGGCGATGTCCTCGAGCATCGCCTTGCGGCGATCGCCGAAGCCCGGCGCCTTGACGGCGGCGATCTTCAGGCCGCCGCGCAGCTTGTTGACGACGAGCGTGGCGAGCGCCTCGCCCTCGACGTCCTCGGCGACGATCAGCAGCGGCTTGGAGGTCTGCACCACCGCCTCGAGCACCGGCAGCATCGCCTGCAGGTTGGCGAGCTTCTTCTCGTGGATGAGGATGTAGGGGTCCTCGAGCTCCGCGATCATCTTGTCGGCGTTGGTGATGAAGTAGGGCGACAGATAGCCGCGGTCGAACTGCATGCCTTCGACGACGTCGAGCTCGGTCTCGGCGGTCTTGGCCTCCTCGACGGTGATGACGCCCTCGTTGCCGACCTTCTGCATCGCCTCGGCGATCATGTCGCCGATCGCCTTCTCGCCGTTGGCCGAGATGGTGCCGACCTGGGCGACTTCGGCCGAGGTCTTGATCTTCTTGGAGCGGCCCTCGAGGTCCTTGACCACGGCGCTCGCGGCGAGGTCGATGCCGCGCTTCAGATCCATCGGGTTCATGCCGGCGGCGACCGACTTGGCGCCCTCGCGGACGATCGCCTGGGCGAGCACGGTGGCGGTGGTGGTGCCGTCGCCGGCGAGATCGGCGGTCTTCGAGGCCACTTCGCGCACCATCTGGGCGCCCATGTTCTCGAACTTGTCCTCGAGCTCCACTTCCTTGGCGACGGTGACGCCGTCCTTGGTGATGCGGGGCGCGCCGAAGGACTTGTCGATGACGACGTTGCGGCCCTTCGGGCCGAGCGTCACCTTGACGGCGTTGGCGAGGATGTCGACGCCGCGCAGCATCTTGTCGCGGGCATCGGCGGAAAACTTGACGTCTTTGGCAGCCATTGCGGGACTACTCCGAAAGGGAAAAGGGGATCAGAGCGGACGATCGGCGAGCGCCGCGCCCGGGCGTCGGCGTCAGCCGACCACGCCCAGGATGTCGCTCTCCTTCATGATCAGCAGGTCCTGACCGTCGATCTTGACCTCGGTGCCGGACCACTTGCCGAACAGCACCTTGTCGCCCGCCTTGAGATCGAGCGGGATCAGCTTGCCGGCATCGTCGCGAGCGCCGGTACCGACGGCGACGACCTCGCCCTCCTGCGGCTTCTCCTTGGCGGTGTCGGGGATGATGATGCCGCCGGCGGTCTTCATCTCGGCTTCGATGCGCTTGACGACGACGCGGTCGGCGAGCGGACGGAAGGTGGTGGCCATGTCTGTCGATCCTTCGAAGGACGGGTGTTGCGGCCCTCGCCGCCGCGTTCCCGAGCGGGAGGCGGGGTCGGCGGGGTCCGGGGAAATCGTGCCTGTTGGCACTCCCGGAAACCGAGTGCCAACGGGTGCTGCGGACATAGGAAGCGGCGCGCGGCGAGTCAAGGCGCGGCGCGGCGCGACGCGTGCTTTCTCGTCTCGCGGACGCGAAGAAACGCGGTCAGATCAGGTCGAGGACGAGGTCGAGACCGAGCCAGGTGATCGACGCGATCGCCACGGCGAGACGGCCGGGGGAGGCGAGGACCGGGGCGACGACGGCGGGCGTCCGTCGGCCGACCTCATGCGCCAGTCGGGCGAGGCGGCCGCGCAGCCGCTCCGGCGCCGAGAGCAGACGGGCGAGCGGCACCGGCAGGGCGCGGCGACAGACGGCGAGCTTGCGCACCGGTTCGACGACCCGCCACACCGCCCGCGATCCGGCCGGGAAGAAGGCGACGGAGCCACGCACCAAGCGCCGACGGTCGCCGTTCGGCAGCGTCACCTCGACGACGCCGTCGAGGACGTGGACGGTCTCGTCCCAAGCGAAACGCCATTCGAAGGTGCCCGGCGTGCAGTCCCACAGCGCCGTGGTCGCCCAATGATCGCGGCCGTTCGCCAGGGTGACGATACGGGCGCGCGGGGCGCCGTCGAGGATCCAGGCGGGATCGATCGGGCAGTCGCGCCAATCGTCGCGAGCGTCGTCGGTGAAGACGGCGGCACCGGCGAGAGGATCGAGGGCGGCGGCGAGAGCGGTCGAAGCCATGAGCGATCGAGCATCCGTTCGTGAGGAAGGCGGGACCCCTCCCTCTTACGGCAGCGATCTCGAGCTTCGGTTCCCCGGATCGTTCGAATTCGAACGATCCGCGCGTCCGGCGCGACGACGGTCGTCTTCACCGCAGGAGCAGCCAGATCATCAGTCCCCAGAAGGCGACGACGAAGGCGACGACGCCGCGTCGCGCCCACGCCTCCCACGCCTGCGGCGGTTCGGCGTCCAGCGCCGCCTCGACCTCTTCCAGCTCCTCGGGAGCATCGGCGACCCAGAAGTTCTCGATGAACGAAATACCGTCGAGACAGGATCGTGGGTCACCGTAGTTTTGTACACGATCCTCCCGCCCGTCGAAGTCACACATCGGCCACCCCCTCGCCACATTTCACAATTTTGCCAATATTCCAGGGGATGCCGTGTTTTCTACTTTGAGTAATGAATTATTATATGCGTTTCGACGAGTCAATTTTTAAAGTTTTAATCATTTCACGCTTTCATAACCAACATATACTCATGCACTCCGATTTACGGCTGTCGACGAGTTGGTTCGACGGGAAGTCTTCGGTTGCCCTTACTGACGACCGCCCGACCGGCGCTCGGCGAAAAGAAAACGGATCGTCGCCCCAGAAGAAGAGCGATCGCGAACCGCGCTCCACGTCGGATCGAACCCGCGAGATCTGGAGCGGACGGCGCGGTTCCTCGGCCGCGCGAGCGCGGCGCGGGCGAACCTCGGGGCAGTGCCAAGTCGATCGGCCGGCACCGCGGCGGCGCGGAAATCCACAGGGAAAACGCGGCGACGGGCTTGCCACGCCGCCGGGCTCACCCCGGCGAGACCGCCGCCGCCGTCTCTTCCTCGTCCTGCAGCTCGCCGGCCGCCACCAGAGCGGCGAAGCGACCACCGCTCGCGACCAGCTCGTCGAAGGTGCCGCGCTCCAGGACGCGGCCGGCCTCCATGTAGAGGATGTGGTCGGCATTCCGGACGGTCGAGAGGCGATGGGCGATGACGAAGGTGGTGCGATCCCTCGCCAGATGATCGAGGGCGCGTTTGATCTTCAGCTCGGTCTCGTTGTCGAGCGCCGAGGTCGCCTCGTCGAGGATCAGGATCGGAGCGTCCTTGAGCACGGCGCGGGCGATG
>JAAYVT010000288.1 GCA_012517025.1 Phyllobacteriaceae bacterium
CAGGAAGGCGGTGACGACGTTGATCATGCTGATCTGCGAGCCGATTGAAAGGTCGATGCCGCCCAGCAGCACGACGAAGGTCATGCCTACGGCCGCGACGCCGACGGTGTCGCCCTGCCGGAGGCGCTCGCCGCGCGGGTCGCGACCGCCGACGCCTTCGTCCACACCCAGGACACGCCCGAGCAGGACTTGCTCGACGCCGACGCCTTCGCCGAGCACGAGGGCGGTTTCGCCGCCGCCGCCGAACTCCTCGGCAATCGCCCCGCCCTCTGGCACGCCGACACCACCCGGCCGGAGCGTTCGAAGGTGCGGGCGCTCTCCGCGGAGATCGCCCGCGTCGTGCGCTCCCGCGCCACCAACCCGCGCTGGATCACCGGGCAGATGAGGCACGGCCATCGCGGCGCCGCCGAGATCGCCGAGACCGTCGGCAATCTCCTCGCCTTCGCCGCGACCACGGACGCAGTGGCGCCGAGGGCCTTCGATCTGCTATTCGACGCGACGCTCGGCGACGATCGGGTGCGCGACTTCCTGGTCGACGCCAACCCGGCCGCCGCCGTCGCGACCGCCCGCTCCTTCGACGAGGCCCTCCGTCGCGGGTTCTGGGTCACCCGCCGCAACTCCGTCTCCGGACGGATCGCGGAGACCTTGGAGGCCGACCGATGACCGGAAGAGACAGACCCGATCCCGCCCTCGTCCGTGGCTGGTGCCCGGGCGCCCTGCGCCCGATGGAGACCGGCGACGGCTTCCTCGTCCGAGTGCGTCTGCCCTCCGGCCGGCTCTCGGCCGAGCTCGCCGGCGAGCTCGCCGACCTCTCCCGCCGCTACGGCAACGAGCTGATCGATCTCTCCCAGCGCGCCAATCTGCAGCTGCGCGGCGTCGAGCTCGAGAACATCGCGCCCCTGCAGGAGCGGCTCGCCGCGCTCGGTCTCGTCGACCGCGACGAGGCGACCGAGGCGGTGAAGAACATCGTCGCCTCGCCGCTCTCCGGTCTCGACCCGACCGCCGCCATCGACGGCCGCGCCCTGGTCGAGGCGCTGGAGACGCGCCTCGTCGAGGACACCACGCTGCACGCCCTGCCGGCGAAGTTCGGCTTCGTCGTCGACGAAGGCGGCCGCCTCGCGCTCGACGACGTCGCCGTCGACGTCCGCCTGCGGGGACTGCCGACCGCCGACGGCCCGCGCGTGCTGATCGAGATCGCCACCGCGCCGGCGCATTGGCAGCCGATCGCGGTGGAAGCGCTCGACGACGTGGTCGATCGCGCCGCAGCGCTCGCCCGCGCGGTGATCACGCTCCGGGCGGGAAGCGCCGACGCGCCGCGCCGGATGTGGGAGATCGTGAAGACCGCCGGCCTCGCCGCGGTGTTCCATGCCGCGGGCTTCGGCGAAAAAACCGCCGAGATCCCGACCTTGCCGCGCGCCCGCGGTGCCGAGGCGGTGCTCGGCGACCACACCCATGCGCCCGGCGCCTTCCTCGGGCTCGGCGCGCCCTTCGGTCGTTTCACGGCCGACCAACTGGCGCTGCTCGGCGACCTCGCCGGCGAACGGGCGATCGGCGAGATCCGCCTCACCCCGTGGCGGGCGGTGCTGATCCCCGGCGTCAAGCCGGAGAAGATGCCGCGCATCCGCCCGTGGATCGCCGCCGGCCGCTTCGTCTTCTCGCCTGAGGATCCGCGCCTCGCCGTCGTCTGCTGTTCGGGCTCGAGCGGCTGCCGCTCGGCGAGCGTGCCGGCGCGCGAGGACGGCGAGACGCTCGCCCCGGTCGCCCGCCGGCTGACTCGCTCCGGCCTCACCCTGCACGTCTCGGGCTGCGAGAAGGGCTGCGCCCATCCGGGTCCCGCCCTGTTCACGCTGACCGGACGCGACGGCCGCTACGACCTCGTCCGCGCCGGCCGGCCCTGGGACGAGCCGTGGATGACCGGGCTCACGCTCGAGGAAGCCGCCTCCGCGCTCTCCGATCTCGCCCCGCTCTGAGGAGATCCCGTTGTCCGAACCCGCGCCGCAGCCGGCCACCCGCGACACCTATGTGAAGGACGGGGCCGCGATCTACGAACGCTCCTTCCGCATCATCCGTTCGGAAACCGACCTGACGCGCTTCGCCACGCCGGTGGAGGAGCGCACCGCCGTGCGCATCATCCACTCCTGCGGCATGGTCGAAATCGCTGCCGACATCGCCTTCGCCCCCGGCGCCTGCGCGGCGGCGGAGGCGGCGCTGGCGGCCGGCGCAC
>JAAYVT010000289.1 GCA_012517025.1 Phyllobacteriaceae bacterium
ATGGGCATCGCCTTCATCGGAGCGTTGTGTGCCAAGGTCGACCGGATCGCGTCGGGCGCCGACGAAGCGACGGTGACGAACAAGATCCACCAACTCATCGTCAAGAAATTCGGTGGCAAGGGCCAATCCGTCGTCGACGGCAACATGGCCGTGATCCGCGACGGCATGAGCGCCACCGTCGAGATCGACTACGACGACGAGACCTTGCGTGCCGCCGAGGCGGCCCACGTCGCCGACCCCGAGGCGGGGGTCGGTCCCTCGACGATGGCGTGTCCTCCGACCGAGAGCCCGGCCGGTCTGTTCGACGGCGCATATTACGACGATACCGTCGCCTCGGCGTTTCGTGACGGCACGATCGGCGAAGCGCCGGTGTTGCCGGGCAGCGGGCTGTTCATGCCTGCCGGCTCCGCCGCCTACAAGGACAAAGGCCTCTTCCGCCGGCAGGTGCCGCTCTTCGACGCCGAGAAGTGCACCGGTTGCCTCGAGTGTTCGCTGGTGTGCCCGGACGCCGCGCTTCCGAGCCGGGTTCACGACCTCGACGACCTCGTGGCGAGCGCGGCCGGCGGCCTCGGATTGCCTGCGAAACGGCTCGCGGCGATCGAGGCGAAGATCCCCGAGTTGACGGCCGCCGCACGCGAGGCGCTGCGCAAGCCGCGCGCGCCGCTCTTCCATGTCGTCTTCGCCGAACTCGTGCAGGCGATGGGGAAAGAGGACGCCGAATTGTCGGCCGACCTCGTCGCCACCGCCGAGGCGCTGTCGACTTATCCGGTCGCCAAGACCCGGCTCTTCTTCGAACTCTACGAAAAGAAGACTCCGGGTACCGGCGGCCTCTATTCGGTCGGTCTCGACCCATGGAAGTGCTCGGGCTGCCTCGAGTGCACGACCGTGTGCGGCTCGGGGGCCCTCGTCCAGCACGAGCAGGACGCGGAGCTGCTCGACGAATTGCGGACGCGTTTCACTTTCTTGGGCCGGACTGCCGATACCCCGGCGCGCTTCACCCGCAACCAGTCGGCGGCCAATGCGCCGCGGCTCATCCTCGAGCACGACAACTACTATGCGATGACCGGTGGCCACGGCGCCTGCCGCGGCTGCGGCGAGGTCACCGCGCTGCGGCTGGTGACGGCTGCGAACCACTCGATCAAGAACCGGCAACGGCGCGACGAGATCGCCGAACTCGGCGATCTGATCGACGCGGCCGCGATCAAGCTCGCGTCCCTGACCGATCCGCTGCGCCGAGCGCGACTCGAGGCCGCCGTCGCGCGGCTCGATCGACGGCTCTACGAGATCGAGAGCGGGCCGACCGGCAAGGGGCAAGCCTCGGCGGTGATCGCCAACGCAACCGGATGCTCCAGCGTCTATTCCTCGACCTTCCCCTTCAATCCCTACACCGATCCGTGGGTCAACAGCCTGTTTCAGGATGCGCCGGCGCTGTCGAAGGGGCTCTTCGAAGGGATGGTCGCCAACCTCCTCGAGACCGTCAAGGCGAGGCGCATCGTCGATCTCGAGCTCGCGGACGCCTATGTCCCGGCCGTCCACGATCCGGCACTGCGCACCTTGAGCTGGGAGGGGTTCACCGACGACGAGTTGGCGCGTCTGCCGACGATCTTCTCGATCGGCGGGGACGGAGCGACCTACGACATCGGCTTCGGTGCGCTGTCGCGACTTCTCTCCACCCGCACGCCGGTCAAGGTTCTGGTGCTCAACACCGGTGCCTATTCCAACACCGGCGGCCAGGCATCGACCTCTTCGCTCACCGGCCAGGACTCCGACCTCGCCCGTGTCGGTTCCGCCCACTCCGGCAAACAGGAGAGCCGCAAGGAACTCGGCCTGATCGCCGCGTTTCACCCCAAGGTGATGGTGGTTCAGACCTCGACGGCGCTCAAGGGGCACTTCGTGAGGAACCTGCTCACCGCACTGAGCTGCGTCGGCAACCCTGTGGTGATCGACGTCTACACGCCCTGCCAGGGCGAGCACGGCATCGGCGACGCGGTTTCGAGCGAACATGCCCGCTTGGCGGTGGAGAGCCGGGTCTCGCCGGTCTACGTCTATGATCCGGAGCGCAGCCCGCTGCGACGCGAGTGCCTCTCGCTCGACGGGAATCCGAGCGTCGAGGACGACTGGTCGACGACCGTGCTCGAATACGTCGACGAGGCCGGTGAGCACAGAACGCTCGAGACGCCGCTCACGCCGGCACATTTCGCCCATCACGAAGGGCGCTTCAAGAAGCAGTTCGCCGCTCGCCCCCTCGACGCCGCCGTCGCGGGCGTACGTATCGACGAATACGTCGACCTGCCGCTCGAAACTCGCGAGAGTTTCACTCCATACATTCTCACCACCATGGACGGTCGCCTGGTCCGCCTCGCCGTGCCCCCCGCCGTCGTCCATCTGGTCGAGGAACGTCGCCGCAACTGGCGGACGCTCAAGTTCCTGGCCGGCTTCGACGTCGCGGTGCTCGACGAAGCCCATCGCCAGGAGATCGCGGCGATCGAGGATCGTTTCCGCAAGGCCGTCGTCGATACCGTGGCGTCCGATAGGGAGACCACGGTGCTCGAGGCCGCCGGCCTCGCCGCCCCCGTGCGCGAGGCGGCAGACTGAACGTCACGCGCCTCGTCGGCTCCCCGACGGAGCCGGTGAGGCGCCGCGACGATACCGCGTGGAAGGCGCGCGTCCACGAAGAGCGAACACCCCGCGGCACGACCGGTGCTCATGACACCTGCACCGGCGATGGTGAATTCGTCGGCCTCGACGGGGCCGGCGCCGCGCCCTCCGACGAGGGCCCACAGCGGCCACAATCCCAACAGGAGCGAGGAAATGGCCTATACGATCGTCACCGAGACCTGCACCGTCTGCGGATCGTGCGAATCCGAATGCCCCAACAAGGCGATTTCCCACAAGGGTCGCATCTATTCGATCGATCCCGAGAAGTGCAAGGAATGCGAGGGCGACTATGACGCGCCGCAGTGCGGCGAAGTCTGTCCGTCGGGTTCCTGTATTCCCTTGGCGGCCTGAGCCGCGCCTGGAACGATCATTTTCACCGAACAAATCAATCGCCCGGATCGTCCGCGAGGACGCCGGGCGATCGATTTGTTCGATGGGATCCATCACGGAGCGACGGTCAGACCGGGTTCACGAAAATCGGACTCGTCCGACTTTCGCGAGTCACGGCCTGACCGGCCGACGCGCGTTCGGGCTCGCCGTCACGAACGAAGGTTCGAACAGAGCAACCTTCGGAGGCTCGGTATCAGACCGGGAAGAAGCGGTCGTCGTCCGCATCGCGTATGTAGAGGCGCCCGGCTTCGATGTCGAAATACCAACCGTGCAGCACCAGGCGGCCGGCGACGATCCTCTCCGAGATCCAGGGATAGCCGGTGAGATTGGCGAGCGAGACGCGAATGACCTCATGCTCGCACAAACGCAATCTTTCCACTCGGGTGAGATCGGCGCGGCCGTCGACCTTGCGGCGAACCGCTTCGGCGATCTTCACCCAGGGTCCGACGAATTCTCCGTCCTGCGGTTCGAGCAGGGCGCGGACGCCGCCGCAGCCGGAATGCCCCATGACGACGATGTGCTCCACCTCGAGCACCTTCACCGCGTATTCCAGGGCGGCGCTGGTCGAGTGATGCGCACCGTCCGGCGCGTAGGGCGGCACGAGATTGGCGATGTTGCGCAGGGTGAACACGTCGCCCGGTTGCGCATTGAAGATCAGATGAGGATCGACTCGGGAGTCGCAGCAGGACACGATCATCGCCTTCGGCGATTGGCCCGCGGCCAACTCCTCGAACAGATGCCGGTGGCTGCCGAAATAGGAGTCGCGAAACCGGCGGTAGCCCTCGATCAGGGTATCCATCGCATTCGTCCTTCCGAAGAACGGCGGCTCTCTCTTCAGGGGCTTTCCGTCCGCCGACGGCGAACCGTCGCCGCCCTACCGCACGGGTGCGCGGTCGAGCACCGGAGACCGGCGCTTCGTGGGAGGGAGCTCGGGACGCGAGCGCCACACGAACGTCGTCGCTTCAGCCGTTCGTGGAAGTGCCGAGGAACGCGGATCCGCGGCGATAGGGTCGCAGACCCACGAAGCGGCGCCCTTCGGCGCGGCACAACGCCGCCACAGTCGCCGCCACCTCGGCGAAGTCGGTATCGACACCGCCGATTTCGACGGCGACGCCGTCGCGCGTGATGCGGCACCGCACGGTGGCGGCCTGCCGCAGATCGGGCTTCGCTTCGGCTTCGATCCGGCCTCTCAAATCGCGCTCCACGCGATCGACGAAGGCCAAGTCGTCCGCCTCGATGCGGATCCCGGTTTCGACGCGGCTCGCCAGACAGGGTTGCGCCGGCAGATCGGCGATCTCGTCGAGCCCCTGGAGGCGCGCGATCGCGCGAACCGCGGCCTTGTCGAGCCCGGCCTCGATGAAGGGATGGACCACGCCGCGCTCTCCCGCGGCGGTGAGCCCCGGGCGATAATCGTCGAGATCGTCCAGATTGGCCCCTGATGCGACCGTGCCACCGACGGTCTTCGCGATCGTGTCGTAGAGACAGGACTTGCAGAAGTAGCAGCGATCGGCCGGGTTGGCGCGATAGGTCGGGTCGGAGAATTCACCCGAACCGAGGATGGTCAGGTTCCAACCCTCTCGAGCGGCGCGATCCTCGACGCGGGCGGTGGCCACGGCGGGAACGGCGGGAGAGATCGCGTGAACGAGGTGGGTCGGCCCTCGCCGGAAGCGATGTGCGACATGGGCGAGGGTCATGCTGTCGACCCCCCCACTGACCGCGACGGTGAGATCGTCGTGGCGGTCGATCACGTCGATCAGGCGGGCGAGCAAGTCGTTCATGAGCGGTCTCTCCCGTCTGCGTTCACTGTGCGGCCACTTCGGCTTCGGCTCCCACCGGCGGCTCGACCTTCGCGAAGAACGTGAAGTCCTGCCGCTCGACGACGAGCGAGGTCAGGATGCCGAGCAGGATGGCCCAGAAGGGCGATCCGATGCCGAAGATCGGCTGGTTGGTGATGCACACGAAGAACGCCACCATCGCACCGGCCTTGAACTTGCCCGTGAAGGCGCCCTTGAAGGCACTGCCGAACACCTCGAACATCGCGAGACCGGCGAGCACCGCGGCGAACTCCGCCGGCACCATCTTGACGGCCTCGACGGCCATCTTGGCACACAGCGCGAAGAGGAACCAGAAGATGCCTTCGGAGAAGGAGGCGATGAAACGCAGCTCCTTTCGGGGGCCGGAGTTCGGGCCGCAGCAGATCGCCGTGCTCGGACCGGCGCACACGGCGTTGTGCGCGCCGAGGATCGCGTTGATGATCGAGGCGAGACCGGGAACGATGTAGGTCGCGTTGATCGGCGGCTTGTAGCCTTCGGCCATCAGCACGCCGACGGCCTGGATGTTCTGTACGCCGACCACCAGGAAGAACAGCGGGATGCCGATGTTGATGATCGCGCCGATGTTGAATTCGGGCGCGACGAAGTTCAGCGTCGCGAACTCGACCGGAACGCCGACCGGAACCAGCTTGCCGTTGAGGATGAGCAGAATCACACCCACTGCGATCGCCGGAAGGATCGGCGGAATGATCTGCGAGAGCCGCCGGAACGCCATGCAGGCGAAGTAGACCACGACCATGACGCCGTAGATCGACGGGGTGCCGATGGCCCCTTTGAAGAGGTTGACGCCGAAGCTGACGAAGACACCGGAGACCATCGCCAGCATGATCGCGACCGGGATGTGTTCCACGACCTTCTTGATCACGCCGCTGATGGTGAGCGCGAGCGTCACCAGGGCGATGACGAGGTAGGCACCGACGGCTTGGTTGATCGAATACTGCTTCAAGAGACCGCCGAGAATCACCGCACCGGGGATCGAATAGGCGATCGACACGGGCAGACGATAGCGTAGTGCGATGTACATGCAGCAGAGTCCGCCCATCGCATAGATGGCGAACAGCCATGACACCGACTGAGCGTCGGTCAGGCCACCCTGCTTCGCCGCATTGAGCACGATCAGACCGGGTCCGAGAGTGCTGAACAAGAAGGCCACGAAGCCGTTGCCGACACCTGCAGCGTTCAGGTTCTTCAACATGTAGGAGAAGCTGTCACGCAGGCTGTATCCTGGTTCCATTATCATCTCATTGCTCCCTGATGCGAGATCTCGAGAATTATTTCATTCCGCTAGAGCATGCTGCTTCGCCTTTTCGGCCGCGAGCTTGGCAGCGACATCGATGATGAGATCTTCCTGACCTCCGACGGTCTTCATGCGGCCGAGTTCGACGAGGATGTCGCGCGGGTCGACTCCGAACCGCTCGCCGGCGCGGATCGAATGCAGCAGGAAGCTGCCGTAGACGCCGGCCCAGCCGATCGACAGGCCGAGCTTGTCGATCGCCTGCGGCCGCCGCATCCGCGGGCGGACGAGATCTTCGGCCGCGTCCATCGCCGCATAGAGGTCGATGCCGGTGTCGATCTTCATGAGATCGAAGACTGCGGCGAGGACTTCGGTCTGCGCGTTGCCGGAGCCGGCACCGAGACCGCACAGACAACCGTCGACGCAACCGGCTCCCGCCTGGACCGCCGCAATGGTGTTGGCGATGGCGAGACCGAGGTTGTTGTGGCCGTGGAAGCCGACCGGGATGGACACCGCCGCCTTGACCGCTGCGATCTTCTCGGAAACCTGCCAGGGCAGCATCGCTCCGGCCGAATCCGTCACATAGACGAGGTCGGCGCCGTAACTCTCGAAGAGCTTGGCTTGTTCGACCACGGTCTCGACCGGCGCCATATGGGCCATCATCAGGAAGCCGACGGCTTCGAGCCCGAGTTTCTTGGAGAAGGCGATGTGCTGAGCGCCGATGTCCGCCTCCGTCACGTGGGTGGCGATCCGGGCGACCTTGGCGCCGTATTTGGCCCCCAACTCGATGTCCGGTTCGGTGCCGATGCCGGGCAGGATCAGGATGTCCAACTTGGTTCGGGTGAGCACCGAGGAGACGGCCTTCAGATAGTCCTCGTCGGAGGCGACTGCGAAGCCGTACTGGAACGTCGAGCCGCCGAGACCGTCGCCGTGACCGATTTCGATCGTGTCCACGCCGGCGGCATCGAGTGCGGCCGCGATCGTCGCCATGTCTTCGGGCGTGAATCGATGGCCGACGGCATGCATGCCGTCCCTCAGGGTCGCATCGATAATTCTGATCTTCGCCATGTCGTCGTCCTCATGCCGCGCTTGCGGCCAGCAGCCGCTCGGCCACGCGTTCGCCCGTGGCCAGTGCGGCGGCGGTGATGATGTCCAGGTTGCCGGAGTATTTCGGCAGATACTGCCCCTCGCCCTCGACCTCGATCATCAGCGTGATCTTGTCGGCGTCGACGAACGGCTCGAGGCGGAGGCGATAGCCGGGCACATATCGGCGCACCGCTTCGGCCATTGCCGCGACCGACGCACGGACCGCCTCGATCCGCTCGGGATGGCGAACGCGGCAATAGACCGTGTTGCGCATCATGATCGGCGGTTCGGCCGGGTTCAGCAGGATGATCGCCCGCCCCTCGGCGGCGCCTCCGACTTCGACCACCGCCTTGGCCGTGGTCTGCGTGAACTCGTCGATGTTCGCCCGCGTGCCGGGGCCGGCGCTCTTGCTCGAGATGGTGGCGACGATCTCGGCGTAGTCCACCGGCGTGACGCGCCCGATCGCCGCGACCATCGGGATGGTCGCCTGGCCACCGCAAGTGACCATGTTGAAGTTGTCGCCTTCCAGGTTGTCGTCGAGATTGACCGCGGGAACCAGGTAGGGACCGACCGCCGCCGGCGTGAGATCGATGGCGATCTTCCCGGCTTCGCGATATCGGGGCGCGTTGGCGAGATGGGCCTTGGCGCCGGTCGCCTCGAACACCAGACGGATCTCCGGGTCGGCGAGGATCGCCTCGACTCCGTCGATCGAAGTGGCCACGCCCTTCGAGCGCGCCAATTGCAGGCCACGGCCGCCCTCGACGATTCCGGCCAGGAGCGCCAGTTCGATGTTCCTGCCGCGGCCGAGGATCTTCAACATCAGGTCCGCCCCGATGTTGCCGGGCCCCAGAATGGCCGCCTTGATCTTACGCATGAGTTTCTCCTCTCGGGATCGCCCCGAACGTCGCGTCGTCAGTTCTCGGAAAAGACCGCCTTGACCGACCCGAGCCCACCGAAGGTCGCCGTGAAGACGTCGCCGGGGGCGACCTCGTAGGCCTTGGTCAGGGAACCGGCGAGCACCACCTCACCCTCCTCGAGGGCGACGTTCATGCTGCCGAGCTTGTTGGCGAGCCACGCGACCGCAACTGCGGGATGGCCGAGAACGGCGGCGCCGGCAGCGGTGTCGATGATGCGTCCGTTCTTCTCGAGCACCAGACCGACGTGCTTCAGGTCGACGGCGTCGACCGGCATCGGCCGACCCCCGAGAACCAGACCGGCGCTTGAGCCGTTGTCGGCGATGGTGTCTTCGATGCCGATCTTCCAATCGACGATGCGGCTGGCGATGATCTCGAAGGAAGGGACCACCGCTCGCGTCGCGGCGAGCACGTCGAGGACGGTGACACCGGGCCCCTTCAGCGTGGCACCGAGGACGAAGGCGATCTCGGCCTCGACCTTGGGTTGGAGGAACCGGCCCAGTGGCAACACGCTCTCCTCGTCGAAGAGCATGTCGTCGAACAAGTGACCAAAATCCGGTTCTGCGACGCCGAGGAAGGACTGCATCGCCTTGCTGGTCAGCCCGACCTTCTTGCCGACGATGCGACCGCCTCTATCGATCCGATGGCGCACGTTGGCCAGTTGAATCGCATAGGCGTCTTCGAGCGTCATGGCGGGATGGGAGGCCTTGAGAGGGGCGATTGCCCGACGATCCGTTTCGGCCGTCCGCAGCGTTTCGGCCAGTCTCCGGACATCGTCTGCTTGCATGGGAATCTCCTGGGTGGCGTGCCGCATGCGATCAGGGCTTTTCGATCAGGGCGCGCGGACAGCGGGTCATGATCCGGCCGCCGTGCTCGGCGACCCGATAGAGGTCGGTGATGCGAGGACCGCCGACGCCGGGAACGAGGATGGTGGGCAGCAGCAGATCGACGACCATGTCGGCGGCCAGAACGTGATCGAGTCCTTTCCCGACGATCGGAAAGAACTCCGACTGGCGAATGCCGAGGCCGTAGCCGAGATGGTCGATGATCCGCCCGCCGTATCCCTCTCGATCGACGAGCGCATCGACGGCGTCGAAGATGGTCGACACCACCGTTCCCGGCGTCAGCATCGAGGCGGCGAGAGTCTGGGCCGCGTGCAGCACGTCGTGGACGCGGCGCGTCGCCGGATCGATCGATCCGAGCGCCACCGTGCGGCACATCTTGGCCGAATAGCCGCGCAGCGACGCGCCGAGGTGAACGACGATCGCTTGGCCGCTCTCGATCACGTCGTGCCCGGCGCAGGGGTGGGCCCGCAGTTGCTTGTGCGGGGTCAGCACCTGCATGCGGAAGGTCGCCCCCTCCGATCCGGCCCGTCGCATGGCGTGATCGGCTTCGGCGAGCACGGCGAGTTCGGTCGCACCGGGACGCACCGCTTCGACCGCGGCTTCCATGCCGGCCGCGAGGAAGTCGCACGCCGCTTCCATGGTCGCGATTTCGTCGGCGTCCTTGACGGCACGCACCCGATAGGTGGCTTCGCTGGCCGACCGAAACACGATGTCGGGGAAGGCGGCGCGGATCTCCTCGAAAACCGCGAATTCGACGAAGTACTTGTGAAATCCGACCTGGGGTGCCGCCGGCAGGCCGAGCTCGCGCATCGCGGCGACGATGGTGCGGCCGATGTTGGAGGAGGGAAAGCGATAGGGCAGCAGACGCGCCCCGCCGGTCGCCTCCTCGACGTGCTCGGCATCGAGCCAGAGGCAGCAATAGATCGGCTCACCGAGCGCCGGGATCACCACCGCCAGGCATTCGATCTCGGTCGCGCCGGCGTAATAGATCAGGTTCTCCCGATCGGCAAAGACGATCGCGTCGAGACCCCTGATGGTCATTTCCCGTTGGAGGGCACCGATGCGACGGGCGAGTTTCGGGTTCATGACGCAGCCCCCTCCTCGCTCGTGACCGCACCGACCGGCGCGGCGGCGCCGGAATCATGGTGGTGGGCATGAGCATGGGGATGATGGCCGTGACCGGCATGATCGTGACCGGCGTGCCCCGGCCCGCCGGTGCGGAACTTGCCCCGAACGGCCTCGGCGATGCGCTCGGCCAGCACGGCCTTCGGCCAACGCTCCTTGTAACCCCGCAGCAGGATCGGCGCGGTGAGGCGGACTTCGTCGTGAGGACCCGGCAGCGCGACGAGGAGGCATCCGCCCCACTCCCCGACCCCGATGCGGATGCCGTCCTTGACGTGACGCCCCTGCCCTCGGGTGAACCGCACCAACCAGGGTGTCGCCGCATCCGGGTCGAGGCGTTCGATCGCTTCGACGCTGAAGTCCTTGTCCTCTGCGCCGACACCACCGGTGGTGACGATCAAACCGGCTTCGCTCGCGGCACCCTCCAGCCCGGAGGTGAGGCTCTCCAGGCGATCGGCGAGCACATGTCCCGGCTCGGCCACGAACCCGGCCTGCGAGAAGAGCTTCACGAGATATGGCGTGTTGGTGTCTTCGATCCGGCCCTCTTCGAGCTCGAAGCCGGTGGGAAAGACGACGACGCGCGGGCGGCGATTGGCACGGATGGCCGAGCCCATGCGCGTCGAGCGTTCGATCGCCGCGGCGGCCTCGTCGCGATCGAGGGCGATGGCGCCGAGGATGCCGGCCGAATGGACCGCCGCTTGCGCAGTGAGGCGAACCCCGGCGACCTTCACGACCGCATCGAGGAGATCGCGTTCGCTCCCGAAGAAGTCTTCGGCGCGCAGCGTCGGCAGAAGGACGTCGAAGGCGACCTGGTCGGGCCGAACGTCGATCACCATCAGTTTTTCCGGTGGCAGATTCAGAACCGCGGCGGCGACGGCGGCCAATTCGGTGAGGTTCGTCCCCTCGGTGACGATCCCTTCGATCCGGATCTCGGTCTTTTCCAGCAGATCAACGTCCATGGTCGGCGTCCTCTCCGCCGACGTCGAACTTGACGTCGACCATCGTCGCGTCGAGCACGGATCGGCCGATGTCCAGGATGTCGACGTCGTGACGAGAGATTTCGGCGATGTCGTCCATGAGGATGTCTCCGGCGAAGGCGATCGTCGTGGTCTCGCGCCGCCCTGCGATGCGCACGAGATCCGAGACGAGATCGAGGTCGGCGAGACGCCCGGTGTCGACCATGAGGATCTCGGCGCCGGCGGCCAGAGCCGCGCGGGTTTCCTCGGCGATGTCCTCGATCAGGCCACGCAGCTGTATGACCCGCGCATATCCGGTCATCCCGGCGACGGCAGCCAGCGTCTTCGCCACCGAGCCGAACATCCGGACGTAGTTCTTGTCGAGGTAGACGAAGGGGCCGTCGTGGATGCGGCCGCTGCCGCCGCCGCGATGAACCGCACGGCGGATCTGAGGTTTGATCTCCTCGGGAAGCTTCTTGGCGGCACCGCTGACCACCCGGACCCGCGCTCCGGCGCGGCGCTGGGCCTCGGCGACGGCGCGGGCGGTCGCCGAGGGTTTGCCGATCGCTCCGGGAATGCAGTCCTCGGCCATGGCGATCGCCTTCGCCGTGCCGCTCAGCACGAGCAGAGGCGCGCCGGCCTCCACCCGATCGCCGTCGGCGACGGCGCGAAGCACCCGGCAACCGAGCGAGACCGCCTTCTGGGCGGCGATCTCGAGGCCGCAGACGAGACCCGCCTCGGTCACCGTCACTTGGGCTTCGAAGATTCGATCGCCGAGGGACGCGAAGATCGTGTCGCGCAGATCGTCGGACATCGTGGAACTCGTGGAAAGGAACGAGAAAATGCGGGCGGGGTGGGAGACGTGTGAAACCCACCCCGTTCGCCGGCTCAGGCGGCGGTGGGGATCGGCGGATGCTCGATCCCGCGTTGGCGCAGCCACTTCGGCAACAGGATCCGATCGACTTTCTCGTTGATCGCCGGGGCGCGGGCGACCAGGAGTTCGGCCAGGGGTTCGCTGACGTTGATGCCGCCAACCGCACCGTCGAAGACGATGATCTTGTCGGTGCCGGTCGCCTGACGAGCGATGCGCATCGCGGTGTCGAGATCTTCGGCCACCAGCGCGTTGCGCACGTACTCGATGTTCTGCGAGTCGGTGTTCATGACTTCGGCCTGCTCGCGACCGACCACCACCGTCGGGATGTGCTCGGCGAAGAAGACCGAGGGATAGCCGCCCCAGGCATAATTGTGGATGCACATCCGGATGGCCGGGTTGACGGGCGCGATCAGATCGGTGAGCGGCCCGCTCTTGCCATGGAATGCTTCAGTATACCAAGTATATGCCGGCAACGGCGTCCCATCGAGGTCGAACAAGTCGGTATTGGCGCCGACGAAGTTGGCGTAGATCACTCCGGCCGCGAAGACGTATGGCACCGGGCAAGGGAAGTCGAGCACCGCGATGCACTCGTCGATTTCACTGAGGAGGGTCATGATCTTGCCGTAGTAGCGGCAACCGTTGACCGTCAGACGGTCGTTGAGCGCGAAGAGATCATTGTCGGCATCGACGCCGACGACGCCGGCAGGCGACATGTCGAGGAAGCTCGCGAAGGCGAACTTGCTCTGCACGAACTCGGACGCGAAGATGCAGCGAGCGGTGAAGTTGGCGCCGCGCGGCCCCAGATTCTGGTGGTAGGTCGAGCGGGTCTCGATGCGAGCGTAGGACATGCCGAAGGGCTTCACCGCCCGGTCGACCTGGCGATGGAAGTGCACTTCGCGCACGTCGCTGTTGTGGGCATGGACGATCCAATCGGCGTCGTAGATCGCCTTGATTCCGTAGAGCGTACCGATCTCGGTCTCGATCGGGATGCCCTCGTCGATCGGTGCCACGCCCTTGGCCATGTAGGGCCCGAAGTGCTCGTCGAGGCCGAAGGCCTTGATGTACTCTTCCGTCTCGCGGAAGCGCAGACCGACGCCGGCGCGCAGGCAGATCGTCTGACAGCCGGTGCGCTCGGCGATGACGTCGCGCAACGTCTTCAGCATCTCCGCATAGGGATGCCCACCGAGCATGGTGAAGCCGTGGTGCGAGGCGCAGATGTTCACCGAGTGTTCGGGCTTGATCATGCTCATGTCGACGTGTTCGAGCGCCTTGCGGGTCGCGGAGCGAACGGCGTCGAGCCCGGCGGCGGCGGGATAGACCAGCTTGGGCGTGTCCGGGAACAGATCGGAGAGCATCAGCGAGGTCATGCCGGGGAATTCGGCCGCTCGCTTGGTCACGAACTGCGGCGCCACCCCGTACTGGGACACGCGCGGCGGGGCGGGGATGATGGCCTTGCGCATCGCTTCACCTCCTGTCGCTGGCGACGACCGTCGCGAACAACTTTTCATCTTCTTCGAAGCAGAAACCGTGGTTGGAATATTTAGCGCGCACCTCCGGGGGGATTTCGGAGAGCGTCGGAGTGCGGCCGTACCACTGCCATCCGTTCTTCGGTGGCACCGGGTGGAGGCCCGCGGCCTCGAGCAGGCGCAATGCCGGCTGGATGCATTCCACGGTACAACCGGAACGCAAGCCGGTGCGCAACGAGATCTCTTCAGGGGTCTCGGCACCCTTCAGGATCGCTGCGGCGACCTCTTCGGCGCGGGTCGCGGTGCAGTAGCAAACGATCTGGCTGGGGTGGAAGCCGGCCTTGATACAGAGATCGTCCAACGTCTGACGCGGCAGATCGTCGATGGTGACCTCGAGTTTCTTCGGCGACGCGAGCTTGGTGAAGGTGATCGCCAACTCGGGGCATCGTTGGCCGCAATTGCCGCAGGCGACGCAACGGTCCTCGTCGACCACGGCCTTTCGAGCCACCATCGTGATCGCCAGGGTCGGGCAGACCTTGGGGCAGATGCGGCAGCCGTTGCATTTTGCTTCATCTACGGTTGCAAGGAGAGTCACGAGTTTCATCGTTTCCTCCGGCCGCGCCCAGAGAAGCCTCGACGCGACAAATGACCGGTTTCATCGGTCGTCCTACAATGTAGTACGCTGTTCTATCTTATCCGAAAGCAGTGGGCTGTCAAAGCGCTCCGGCATCCGAAACTCTACCGATCAAGCTCGGGCAGCCGGCTTCTTCTTGTTGTTTTTATTGTATTTTTCGCTATGCGCGGATCGCCCGCGGCGGCCCGCATACGAAATGGCACGGAGGCCCGAGCGCCTCCCGTTCCACCCCATTCGGTGCTAATAGGCCGAACAGAGTACGATCAGGTCGTTCAAGCCACGGCCGACCATCTGCCCGTCGGAGCGGACACCCCATCTCGCCGCAACGACGCCTCTTCGAACCACCCGGCGGCACGACGAGGCACCCGGCGGACACGACCGGGGCGGCCGGGCTCTCCGAGATGCGGAGCCGCACGGCGCGGCGACTTTCGACTTCGGCGACGGTCTCCCTCGCCGACATCTTCGACCCGGATCGTCGAGGTCGACGTCATCTCGAGAGAATACGCATGACCGATCGGATCACCGTTTGGCTGGACGTGAGTACCGGGGCGACCGCATCGGCGGTCGCATCGGCGATCCTCGCGGCCGTTCCGACGTTGCGGGAGCCGGTTCGCGACGATCTGCGGATGGCTCTCCCTTCGATCGACGAACCCTTCGGATCCGAACTCGTCACGGGAAGCCGCGCGTGGCGGCTCGCCGACACGATCCACGGCGACGAGGTCTTCGATCGTCTCATCGGCAGCAGCAGCGGCGACGGCGTCGGCTGCGTCGCACGCGCCGTCTCGGAGCGTATCGCCGCGGCGGGTCGGGTCCTGCCGCCGGAGGAGACGGCGGCCGGCGTCGTGGCGATTGCGGCGATCGATTCGATCCTTCGTCACGACGCGGCGATCGACTATGTCGTCGGCGACATTCCGATCGCCAGCGTCGCCGCGCCCGGCGTCGCGGCGATCCTGACCGGCCTTCGCCTCGTCGACGCACCCGGCCGACCGCTCGGTCTGCTCGATGCCGCGGTTCTGGCCGAACTCGCCGCGCGCGGCGACCGCACCGTCGGAGGGGGGCTCCTCATCGGGTCCGGCGTCGGCGTCGATCGCGTCGGCGGTCACGAGATCGCCGTCACGGCTCTCGTGCTGGAAGGCGCCGACCACGCCGACGAAGTGGTGGTGATCGAATTCGAGATCGACGACATGACCGGCGAGGAGATCGGAACCGCAGCCGAGCGTCTGCGTGCCGTCGACGGTGTGCTCGACTTGTCGCTCGGCCAACGCATCGGCAAGAAGCACCGCCCTTCGACCGACTTTCGCCTGCTGGTCCGGCCGGCGGCACGGGCGGCCGTCGAGAGGGCCTGCTTTCTGGAGACCAGCACCATCGGCCTGCGCCACAGATTGGAACGGCGTAGTCGGCTCGAGCGTCGTGCGGCCACGGTGCGGATCGGCGACGTCGGCGTCCCGGTCAAGATCGTGCTGCGACCGAATGGCGACGAAACCACCAAGGTGGAGAGCGACGCGATCGCGCATCATACCAATCTCGCGGCACGGCGATCGGCCAAGCTCGTCGCCGAAAAGGGCGACGACGGGTGCCGAGGAGTGGATGCGGAATGAGTGACTTCGTCATCGATTGGGAGCGGGAGCGACGCACGGGGGTGGGTGAAGCCGTCCTCTGCGAATGGAAGTCGGCGGCTCAGATCGAATCCGTCGTCGCCGGTGCCTCCAGCCGTCTCCTGCTGACGCGCCTCGCCGAGGAGAAACACGCCGCTCTGTCGCTCGAATGCCGCGGTGCGCTCGACTTCGACCCGATCTCTCGGACTGCTGTTCTCGGCGGGCCGGGCGACGGATCGCCCCTCGTCGGTGCCGGTGTGGTCTGTGCGGGCACGAGCGACCTGCCGGTGGCGCGCGAGGCGGCACGCACGCTCGCGTTCCATGGATTCGCCGCTCCGATCGTCGCCGACGTCGGCGTCGCCGGCCTCTGGCGCCTGATGCAACGTATCGAGGAGATCCGCGGTCTGGACGTGGTGATCGCCGTGGCCGGCATGGAGGGGGCGCTCTTTTCCGTCCTCGCCGGACTGGTCGAGGCGCCGATCGTCGCGGTTCCGACCTCCGTCGGCTACGGCACTTCGGCGGGCGGGGCGGCGGCGTTGTCCTCGGCCCTGTCGTCCTGCGCGCCGGGTGTGGTGACGGTCAATATCGACAACGGGTTCGGCGCGGCCTGCGCGGCGATCAAGATGCTGCGCCGTCGCCGTTGAACAGCCGAGA
>JAAYVT010000290.1 GCA_012517025.1 Phyllobacteriaceae bacterium
CGAAAACGTGCCGACGTCGTGGATGGACACGTCACACCGAAGCCTTATCCTCGCCGCGGCTCCCGCTCCCGAAACACTCGCTTCGGAGACCTCGATCGCATGCTCGCCCCCGCCCGCCCCCGTGCCGCCGCCTCGCGGCGCCCCGCCGACCATCCGCCGGTGGCGTTCGGCCGCGTCGGGGTGCTGCTGGTCAATCTCGGCACGCCGGAGGCGACCGACTATTGGTCGATGCGCCGTTATCTGAAGGAGTTCCTCTCCGACCGCAGGGTCGTCGAGGTGCCGCGCCTGATCTGGTGGCCGGTTCTCAACGGCATCATTTTGACCACCCGCCCGGCCAAACGCGGCCGCGACTACGACACCATCTGGAACCGCGAGAAGAACGAGGGGCCGCTCAAGACCATCACCCGCTCGCAGGCCGAACGCCTCGCCGAGCGGATGGCCGATGTCGGCGACGACCTCGTCGTCGACTGGGCGATGCGCTACGGCAATCCCTCGATCGCCTCCCGGCTCGAGGCGCTGGTGGCGAAGGGCTGCGAACGCATCCTGGTGGTGCCGCTCTATCCGCAATACGCCGCCGCCACCACCGCCACCGTCGCCGACGCCGCCTTCGACGCCTTGAAGGCGATGCGCCGCCAACCCGCCGCGCGCATCGCCCCGCCCTGGCACGACGACGAGACCTACGTCTCGGCCCTGGCCGCCTCGCTCGCCGGCGAGCTCGCCAATCTCGATTGGGAGCCGGAGGTGATCCTCGCCTCCTTCCACGGCATCCCGCAGCGCTACTTCGACGCAGGCGACCCCTATTTCTGCCATTGCGCCAAGACCATGCGGCTGCTGCGCGAGGCGACCGGCCTCGACGAGAGCCGGCTCGTCACCACCTTCCAGTCGCGCTTCGGCCGCGAGGAATGGCTGAAGCCCTACACCATCGACACCGTCGCCGAGCTCGCGCGATCGGGCGTGAAGCGGCTGGTGGTGATCACCCCCGGTTTCGTCGCCGATTGCTTGGAGACGCTGGAGGAGATCGGCATCGAGAACGCCGAGGTCTTCCGGAAGAACGGCGGCGAGAAGTTCCACCGAGTCGCCTGCCTCAACGACGGACCGCTCGGCCTCGACGTGATCGAGACCGTGGTGCGCCGCGAGCTCGGCGGCTGGATCTGAACGACACCGGCGCCCTCCGGCGCCCGCGAGCGGCCTGAGGCCGAAGGGAGAACCCCATGATCCTCAACGGTTTCGACATCGTCGTCGTCGCCTTCCTGGCGGTCGTCGTCCTGGTCTTCTTCGCCGGCGTCAAGACGGTGCCGCAGGGCTGGAATTGGACGGTCGAGCGCTTCGGCCGCTACACCCGGACGCTGAAGCCCGGCCTCAACGTCATCACCCCCTTCGTCGAATCGATCGGCGCCAAGCTCTCGGTGATGGAGCAGGTGCTCGACGTCCCGACCCAGGAAGTGATCACCAAGGACAACGCGACGGTGTCGGTCGACGGCGTCGCCTTCTACCAGGTGCTCGACGCCGCCCGCGCCGCCTACGAGGTGCAGAACCTGGAGATCGCCATCCTCAACCTGACCATGACCAACATCCGGACCGTCATGGGCTCGATGGATCTCGACCAGTTGCTCTCCCACCGCGACGAGATCAACACCCGCCTGTTGCAGGTGGTCGACGCCGCCGCCGAAGCCTGGGGCATCAAGGTCACCCGCATCGAGATCAAGGACATCGTGCCGCCGGCCGACCTCGTCGCCTCGATGGGCCGCCAGATGAAGGCCGAACGCGACAAGCGCGCCGCCATCCTGGAATCGGAAGGCCATCGCCAGTCCGAGATCCTCAAGGCCGAAGGCCAGAAGCAGGCGCTGATCCTGGCGGCGGAAGGCCGCAAGGAGGCCGCCTTCCGCGACGCCGAGGCGCGCGAACGCTCGGCGGAAGCCGAGGCCAAGGCGACCGAGATGGTGTCGAAGGCGATCGCCGCCGGCGACATTCAGGCGATCAACTACTTCGTCGCCCAGAAATACGTCGAGGCGCTGAAGGAGATGGCTCATTCGCCCAATCAGAAGATGCTGATGCTGCCGGTCGATGCGACCGCGGTGCTCGGCTCGATCGCCGGCATCGCCGAGATCGCCAAATCGGCGATGACCGCAGAGCCCGCCGCCGCCCGCCGCCCCGGGGTTCCGGACACCCGCGCCTGAGGCATCCGCGCGAAGACGAGAGGTGAGGTCCGATGTTGGACGTTCTCGAAACCCTGTTCCTGCGTTACGGCGCCTGGAGCTGGTGGCTGCTCGGGCTGATCCTGCTCGGCCTGGAGATCCTGGCCCCGGGCTTCGTCCTGGTGTGGTTCGGCGCCAGCGCGGTGCTGGTCGGCGCCCTGGCGCTGGTGGTCGACTGGTCGGTGCGCACCCTCGCCCTGATCTGGGCGGCGCTGTCGATCGTCCTGCTGCTCGCCGGTCGTCGCTTCGTCCGCCACGCCGACGCCGGTTCCGAGGATCCACTCCTCAACGACCGCGCCGGCCGCATCGTCGGACGCACCTTCACGCTGGCCGAACCGCTCGGCGAGAACGGCGGCCATCTGACCGTCGACGACACCTCGTGGCGCATCCGCGGCCCGTTGCTGCCGATCGGCGCCCGCGTCGTGGTGCGCGCCGTCGAGGGGCCGGTGCTGGTGGTCGAGGCCGCCTGAGCGAGGCGTCGCCTCAGGCGACGCCGGCGCGCAGCAGGTCGTGGACGTGGACGATGCCGACCGGCTTCTGGTTCTCGACCACGAACAACGCGGTGATCGACGCCACGTTGAGGGTGGAGATGACGCGGCCGAGCAGCGTCTCCGGCCGGATCGTCTTCGGCCCGCGCGTCATCACCTCCTCGACCCGATGGGCGAGGAGATCGCTCGAGATGTGGCGGCGCAGGTCGCCGTCGGTGACGATCCCGATCAGCCGCCCCTCCTCGTCGGTGACGCCGACGCAGCCGAAGCCCTTGCCGGTCATCGCGATGATCGCCTCGGTCATCGGCGTGCCGAGCGGCACCAGCGGGATCGCCTCGCCGTCGTGCATGACGTCGCGCACCCGCTTCAGCGACGCCCCGAGCTTGCCGCCGGGGTGGAAGATGCGGAAGTCGTCGGCGGAGAAGCCGTGTCCCTCGAGCAGCGCCACCGCCAGCGCGTCGCCGATCGCCAGCTGCATCGTCGTCGACGAGGTCGGCGCCAGCCCGTGCGGACAGGCCTCCTCCACCTTCGGCAGCTCGAGCACCACCGTCGCCGCCCGGCCGAGCCCCGAATCGGCGTTCGAGGTCACCGCCACCATCCGCACGTCGAACCGGTCGACGTAGGCGAGGATCGACGCGAGCTCGCTGGTCTCCCCCGACCACGACAGCGCCAGGATCACGTCGCAGGGGGCGATCATGCCGAGATCGCCGTGCCCGGCTTCGCCGGGATGGACGAAATAGGCCGGGGTGCCGGTCGACGCCATGGTCGCGGCGATCTTGCGACCGATGTGCCCGCTCTTGCCCATGCCGGTGACGATCACCCGCACCGACGGTTCGAACATCAGCTCGACCGCGCGCGAGAACGCCTCGCCGAGCGGACCGTCGAACGCCCCGGCGAGAGCTTCGAGCCCGAGGATTTCCGAGGCGAGGGTCCGGCGCGCGGACTCGAGATGGTCGGTCATGGAGGCGTCCAGGTGATGCGCCGTCTCGGCGGCGCCGAAGGCGGTTTGTCTATCACGTCTGGCGCCGACGCCAAGCCGTCCGTGCGTCGCGGTCGGGCAAGAAAGCGTTAACCACTTTTCTTTACCTTTCGGCAACACCCCCGACGCCGCGCCGCGCCGGCGTGTCGAAGCCCGAGGCCCGATGTCCAGCGCCCTTCCCCCACGCTCGCGAGATCGCCGTCCGCGGCCGCCCTCCCGAGGTCGCACCGGGATCGCGACGTCCGTGCTGGTCGTGGCCCTGTGCGGCGGCGCGCAGGCTCAGTCCTCGACGTTGCGCGGCGGCCTCGACGGCGAGGTCGCCCAGCCAACCGTCTCCTCCGATCTGCTCGGCCTCGGCGAGACCGTCTCGCCGCTCGACGCCACCGCCCGCGGCGTCGCCGCGACCGACCCGAACGCCCCCACCGACGCCGCGACGCTGCAGCCGATCCGCCCCGCGACGCGCGCGCCCCGGCCGC
>JAAYVT010000291.1 GCA_012517025.1 Phyllobacteriaceae bacterium
GAATCGCCCGATCGACGGGAGTGCGCGGAGTGAACGAGATTTATGATCTCGCGGTGATCGGCGGTGGCGTCAACGGTTGCGCGGTCGCCCGCGACGCCGTCGGGCGCGGCCTTTCGGTCCACCTGAGCGAGATGAACGATCTGGCGAGTTCGACCTCGTCGGCCTCCACCAAGCTGATCCACGGTGGCTTGCGCTACCTCGAGTACTACGAGTTCCGCCTCGTCCGGGAATCGCTCGCCGAACGCGAGATCGTCTGGCGTTTGGCGCCGCATCTGGTCGAGCCGCTGCGCTTCGTGCTGCCGCATCATCGCGGCCTCAGACCGGCCTGGATGCTCCGGCTCGGCCTCTTCCTCTACGATCACCTCGGCGCCCGCCGTCTACTGCCGCCGACCCGGGTGGTCGATCTCTCGAGCGATCCCGTCGGCGCCTCGCTGGCGCCCGGGCAGTTCCGGCGCGGCTTCGAATATTCCGACTGCCGGGTCGACGATTCGCGCTTCGTCGTCGCCACCGCCCGCGACGCTGCGGCGCGCGGCGCCACCATCGCCACCCGCACCCGCGTCGTCGCCGCCGATCGCGGCGCCGAGGCGTGGACGCTGCATTTGGCCGCCGCCGATGGGTCCGAGCTGAAGCCGATTCGCGCCCGCGTCGTCGTCGACACCGCCGGCCCGTGGGTGCACGGCGTCGCCCGCTCGATCCTCGGCCTCGAGGTCGGTCGCGACGCCGGCGTGCGCCTCGTGCAAGGGTCGCACGTGGTGGTGCGGCGGCTGTGGGACCACGATCGCGCCTTCATCTTCCAGAACGCCGACGGCCGCGTCGTCTTCGCCATTCCCTGGCTGCACGACTTCACCCTGATCGGCACCACCGACCGCGACTTCACCGGCGATCCGGCCCGGGTGAGCGCGAGCGAGGAGGAAATCGCCTATCTCCTGGAGGCGGTGAACCCCGATCTCGCCCGGCCGATCACTCACGCCGACGTGGTGTGGTCGTTCTCCGGCGTGCGGCCGCTGTGGGACGACGGCGCCTCCGACGCCAAGTCGGCCACCCGCGACTACGTCGAGCGTCTCGACGCGGCGCCGGGACGTGCCGTCGGCCTCGCCGTCTACGGCGGCAAGCTCACCACAGCCCGCCGCCTCGCCGAGGCCGTACTCGCCACGCTCGGGCCGCATCTCGCCCCCCATCGCGGGCTTTCCGCCGGCTGGACCGCGTCGGCGCCGCTGCCCGGCGGCGACTTCCCGGTCGGCGGTCGCGTGGCGTTGGTCGAATCGCTGCGCGCCACCCGGCCATGGCTCGATTCGTCGCTCGCCCGTCGCCTCGTCGAAACCTACGGGTCGGAGACCGCCGAGATGCTCGGCGACGCCCGCGCGCTCGCCGATCTCGGCCGCGACTTCGGCGCCGGATTGAGCGAGCGCGAGCTCGATTGGCTGGTCCGGCGGGAATGGGCGCAGACCGCCGAGGACGTGTTGTGGCGGCGCACCAAGCTCGGGCTGCGGTTCGATCGCGACGGCGTCGCCGCGGTGACGGAGGCGCTCGCCGCCCGCCGCGGCTGATCGCCGCCCTCCGGCCGCCGCAGGCGTCGAATCGACGCGCCGGCGCGCCCGATCGTCTCGGAAGAAGGGGGAACGAGGCGAAAATCGGCTCGAAAAACACGAAGGCCGGTCGTCGGAGACGACCGGCCTTTCGAGTTTCTCTCCGTCAGAAGAGAGAATGGCGGGAGTGACGGGGCTCGAACCCGCGACCTACGGCGTGACAGGCCGTCACTCTAACCAACTGAGCTACACCCCCGCTGTCTCGCTTCGGGGGCGACGCCCCGTCGGCGATGGCGCTCGTTTAAGGGGTGCGACCGATCGTGTCAAGCGGCCCGCTGCGGCGGCTCGCGCCGGCCGGCCGCGGCGCTGTGGATAAATTCGACGTGAACGTCCCGGTTTCGGCGGAAGTCCCGGATTATTCCGGGGTCCTCGCTTCGCCGACGAAAAATTCTCCGACGCCGGCGCCTCGCCGGGAGGCGTCGCGATGCGGAACGACGAGGCGCGGGCCACCGATCGGAAACCTTTCGATCACGTCGTCGCGACCGCCGCCGGGCCGCTTCGCCCTTCCGACCAAAGAGCCTTTCCAAGGTGCTTGCGTCCTCCGGTAGGCTGGGCTAATCAGCCTCGTGACGAGACGTCGCACCCGACGTCGCCGTCCCGTCCCTCCACGGGGGAACCGGTCGAGCGCACCCTTTCGGGCGTCGCGCGCAGGTCGTGGGGAGACGGGCCAGACCGCGCCACGCATCGACGCGTCGCGGCCGTTCGGATCGGGGGAGAGGAACGGGGTCGCCATGCAAGGCCTGCTCAGCGAATACCTGCCGATCGTCGTCTTCATCGCGCTCGGGGCCATCATCGGTCTGGCGCTGCTCGTGGCGCCGTATCTCCTGGCCTACAAGAAGCCCGATCCGGAGAAGCTCTCGGCTTACGAGTGCGGCTTCAACGCCTTCGACGACGCCCGCATGAAGTTCGACGTCCGGTTCTATCTGGTGTCGATCCTCTTCATCATCTTCGACCTGGAAGTCGCCTTCCTGTTCCCGTGGGCGGTGGCCTTCGGCAAGCTCGGCTGGTTCGGCTTCGGCTCGATGATGGTGTTCCTCGGCGTGCTGGCCATCGGCTTCGTCTACGAGTGGAAGAAGGGAGCCCTGGAATGGGATTGATCCAACCCGGCAGCCCGCTCGTCGCCCCGCAGCCGAAGGGCGTCATCGACCCTTCGACCGGTGAGCCGATCGGCGCGAACGATCCGTTCTTCCTGAAGATCAACGACGAGCTGGCCGACAAGGGCTTCATCGTCACGGCGACCGACGAGATCATCAACTGGGCGCGCACCGGCTCGCTGATGTGGATGACCTTCGGTCTGGCGTGCTGCGCCGTCGAGATGATCCAGATGGCGATGCCGCGCTACGACTGCGAGCGCTTCGGCTTCGCCCCGCGCGCGTCTCCGCGTCAGTCCGACGTGATGATCGTCGCCGGCACGCTGACCAACAAGATGGCGCCCGCTCTGCGCAAGGTCTACGACCAGATGCCGGAGCCGCGGTACGTCATCTCGATGGGCTCCTGCGCCAACGGCGGCGGCTATTATCACTATTCCTACTCGGTGGTGCGCGGTTGCGACCGCGTGGTTCCGGTCGACGTCTACGTCCCCGGCTGCCCGCCGACGGCGGAAGCGCTGCTCTACGGCGTGCTCCTGCTGCAGAAGAAGATCCGCCGCACCGGCACCATCGAACGCTGACGTGCGCATGGCGCGTCGGTTCGCCGGCGCGAGGAAAGGTCGAACGATGGCTCTCACGCTCCAGTCTCTCGGCGAGACGATCGCGGCGAAGCTCCAGGGCAAGCTCGAGGGTTGGTCCTGCGGCGTCGACATGGTGACGCTCGAGGTCGCGCCCGAGCATCTCCTCGAGGTGCTGGCGACCCTGCGCGACGACGGCGATCTCAAGTTCGTCGCCTTCACCGACTGCTGCGGCGTCGACTGGCCGGCGCGCGAGAAGCGCTTCGACGTGGTCCACCATCTGCTGTCGCCGACCCTCAACATGCGGGTGCGCATCAAGGTGCAGACCGACGAGGTGACGCCGGTACCGTCGGCCACCGCGATCTTCCCGGGCGCCGACTGGTTCGAGCGCGAGGCCTACGACCTCTACGGCATCCTGTTCTCGGGTCATCACGACCTGCGCCGGATCCTCACCGACTATGGTTTCGAGGGTCATCCGCTGCGCAAGGACTTCCCGCTGTCCGGTTTCGTCGAGGTTCGTTACGACGAGGTAGAGAAGCGCGTGGTCTACGAGCCGGTGAAGCTCACCCAGGAATTTCGCAATTTCGACTTCCTGTCGCCGTGGGAAGGGCCGGACCACGTCCTGCCCGGCGACGAGAAGGCGACGACGAACTGATCCGTCGGCGGCGGCCCGACGGTCGCGCCGAATGAGAACGCCTCCTCCCCGGGGGAGCATCGGAACACGAGGGACCGCGCGATGGGCGCCGAAGCGACGGTACGCAACTTCAACATCAACTTCGGGCCGCAGCACCCGTCCGCGCACGGCGTGCTGCGTCTGGTGCTGGAGCTCGACGGCGAGGTGGTGACCCGGGTCGATCCGCACATCGGCCTGCTCCATCGCGGCACCGAGAAGCTGATCGAGAACAAGACCTTCGCTCAGGCGACGCCGTATTTCGACC
>JAAYVT010000292.1 GCA_012517025.1 Phyllobacteriaceae bacterium
CAGACGTCGACGCGCAGGGCCTCGAACTCGCCCTTGCCGTCGGGGCCGGTGCGCTCGCCGGCGAAGAGGGGGCCGGCGGCGGTGGCGCCGAGGACGGCGAGCGCCTTGCGGACGGTGCCGGTGCGTTCCTCGGCGGTCTTGGCGGCGGCGAGCGCCGCCTTGTAGAGCTCGAGCGCGCGGTCGCGGGCGCCGGTCTCGGCGGCGGCCTGGGCGATGCGCCACACCACCTCGAGATCGTCGCCGTCGACGAGCTTGGGATCGCGCTCGGCGAGCTGCTGCACCTTGGCCCAATCGGCGGCGTCCGACGCCTTGATCAGGTCGATGCGCACTTCCTTGCGGCGCAGCTTGTCGACGAGGTCGGCGGAGGGGCGCCATCCGGGCTGACGGGCGGTGCGGCGCTCGATCTCGAGCTTCAGCTGGTCGATCTGATCGTGGCCGTAGAGGTCCCACAGCGCTTGTTCGTCGGCGGCGGCGGGGCGATAGAGGTCGGCCGGCGGCTCCCAACCGGGATAGAGGGCGCGCAGACGGCGGATCTCGGCCTCCACCCGGGCGGAGGCGCGCTGAGAGGCGTAGTAGCGCAGCGCGCTCTCGTCGACGCGGGCGTCGGTGTGGGCGGGGTCGACCGGCGGGGCGGCGAAGGCGCGATCGGCGTCGTCGTGGCTCATCCGGCCGGCGTCGAGGGTCGCCTGCGACCAGGTCGTGCGCTCGTCGGCGCGCGCGGCGGCGAAGCTCGAGACGGCGATCGAACCGAGGAGCGTGAGCGCCAGCGCGAGAAGCGGACGGCGACCGGTCGCGAGCGGGGCGGACGTCACCAGCATGTCGGATGCCTCGTGTTGACCGCGATCAGCGCCAGGGCGCGCAGGGTCGCGGGATAATAGTGGTCGACCTCGGCGGTGCGCAGATCGTCGGGGAAGCGGGTTCCCTCGAGGGCGCAGGCGACGAGGGCGGCGATCGCGCGGTAACCGGGATCGGCGAAGGGCTCGATGTCGCGGCCGCCGACGAGATCGACGACCGCCATCTTCGGCGCGCCGGCGCCGTCGGCGCTCCAGCGCGTCATGAACGGGGCGAGGGCGTCGCGGCGCACTCCGGCGGTCCAGGCGAGATAGAGCGGTACCCGCACGGCGTTGTAGCCGAAAGTGGCGGGGAAGCCCTCGGCGGCGGCGACGGCGCCGCCCTTCAGCGACACCCATTCCGGCGGCAGACCGGTCGCCCCGGCGCGGGTGGCGGCGAGGATCTTCGCGCCGGTCTCGGCGAGGCCGGCCCAGTCGCGATCGGGCATGGCGCGGGCGAAATCGGAGAGTGCCGGAAACACCCAGTAGGACGGATTGACCACCGGGCCGTCGGCGCGATCGGCCTCGCGGAAACCGTCGACGGCGGGGAGCATGGCCGGGCCGAGTGCGGTCCTCACCACGGTGTGGTCGAAGACGGCGCGGGCGATGCGGCGGGAGGCGGCGGTCAGCGCCGCGTCGGACCACGCCTCGCCGGCCACCGCCAGCGCCCAGGCGACCAGCAGGTCGCCGTCGGTGGCGTTGTTGGGGTCGCGGACGTTGGGGGCGGGACCGGGTTGCCAGCGCCAGGAGGCGAGGCCGTCGGGGCGCAGGTAGAGGTTGGCGCGGGTCCACGACCAGATGCGGCGGAAGGCGTCGCGATCCTGCGCGGCGACGGCGAGGATCAGGCCGTAGCCCTGGCTCTCGGAATGGCTGACGCCGCCGTTGACGTCGTCGACGACGCGGCCCTCGGGCGTCACGAAGCGGGCCGACCAGCTCTTCCACAATTCCGGCACCGGCAGAGCACCGGCCAGCGACACGTCGATCGCCGGAGCGGCGATCGCGTCGTCGCCGCCGCCACGCCCGACCAGCAGAGCGACGACGGCGAGCGCCAGCGCCAGCGCGGAGGCGGCGGCGAGGCGCGACAGGGTCGTCAGGTCGAGCCGGAGCGGGATCATGGGCGCGGTCCCAGATGCGGCAACAGGCGGGCGGTGGCGAAGCCGAGCAGGCCGGCGGAGAGGAGCAGCAGCATCGCGAAGACCAGCGGATGGTCGCCGACCCAGCCGGCGGCGACGAGGCGCAGATTGATCGGCGAGGCGGCGGCCGTCATGAAGAAGGCGCGCGGCTTGCCGTCGCCGGTCTCGAGCTTCTCGTCGACCTTGTCCCAGGCGACGACGTCGCCGGTCAGGCCGTTCCAACGGTCGGCCTCGGTCAGGGTCTCGACGCCGTCGGCGAGGGCGGCGGCGGAGGCGGCGGTGGTCAACGTCCACACCCCGCCGGCCGGCGACAGCGCCTGGGCGACGACGACGCCGGTGGAGGCGCGCGGCGCGAACGGGGCGACCGGCGTGGAGAGGCCGACGAGCGGACCGAATGCACGGCTCACTCGGGCGCCGGCGTCGCGCACGAAGGCGGTGGGCGACCACGGGCTCTCCATCGAGCGGCGCCAGTCGGCGACCAGATCGGCGCCGCTGCCGGACCCGCTGGAGACCGGGCGGAACTGCAGCGACCCGGTGACGATCGGGTCGAATTCCTCGGCGTCGGCGGCCAGCCGCAGCACCGAGGCGCGGCGCATCAGCGGATCGGCGGCGTCGTCGCCGGTTTGCGAGACGCGATCGGGGCGGCGGGTCCAGGCGTCGTGGACGGCGACGGTCTCGAGCCCGACGGCGCCGGCGACGGTGGCCGGCAGATCGGCGAAGGCGCCGATCACCCAGGCCGAGGGCTCGTCGGTCGGCGGGTTGCGATAGGCGACCTCGGGCACGTCGACGCGGCCTTCGGCGACGGCGACGCGGGTCAGCAGGGTGGCGATCGCCGACAGCGTCCGGCCGTCGGGATGGGGCGCCCAGATTTTCGGGCGCAGGCCCTCGCCGAGGGCGGAGAAGACGCCGGCGCCGGTCGCCGCGAGGTCGGGCAGACGGGCGGCGCGGGCGAAGGTCGGGAAGGCGATCTCGCTGTGGTCGACGAACAGAAAGCGCTTCGAACCGTCGATCTGCAGGCTCGGGTCGCAGACCTTGTCGTCCGCGGCGGGGACCGAGGCCTCGATCTCCAGGCGGTTGCGGCCGGGGCGGAAGGCGGACAGCGGCAGACGCACCAGCCGATCGGAGAAGGTTTCGCCGTCGTGGGCGTTGAGCGGCGCGCCGGCGATCTGGCGGCCGTTGACGCGGATGGTCAGGCGGCTCGACCGGTCGAGGCCGGGGGCGTAGCCGCCGGAGAGCTTCAGATCGACCTTGGCGTAATCGGCGGCGTAGAAATCGGCGGGCAGGCGCAAATCGACGGCGGTGCGGAACAGGCGGCCGGCGAATTGGCTGGAGCCGGCGCCGAGCTCGGCGAAGGTGTGGCGCTCGCCGCCGGAGACGGCGACGCCGCCGAGGGCGAGGCGGGCGGCGCGGCCGTCGGGCGAGCCGGAGGGATCGCGGGCGACGGCGGCGAACTGCTCGATCACCCGGTCGAGGGCGGCGGCGTCGTCCGGCACCGCGAGGGTGAGGCGGGTCGGATCGGGATCGTCGACGAGGGCGACGACGTCGGGGGCGAGGCCGGCGGTGGAGGGCACCGCGGCGCGCGCCTGGGCGCCGATCAACACGTCGACGCCGGGTCCCGCGGTCGGCGCGCGCGTCACCTGGACGACCGGGTCGAGCCAGCCGGCGGCGAGCGCCATCGCCTGGGCGAGGCGCACCATGCGGGCGAGGCGGGCGGGCTCGGGGTCCTGCCCGGTGACGAGGCGCAGGCGGATGCGACCGGTGTCGTCGGGCGACAGATCGGCAAGGTCGGCGAGGGCGCGGCGTTCCGGAGCGAAGGCGGCGGGGAAGACGAGGCCGGAGCGGGCGCGGTCGATCTCGGTCCACAATTCGTAGGTCGAGGCGGTGGAGCACTCGACGCGGTGGCGTTGCTCGGCTTCGACGCGGACGGCGTTCCAGCCGGCGTGCAGGGCGCCGGCGGGCAAGGTCAGCTCGACCACGCGCAGGTTGCCGTTGGTGGCGACCGGGAAGGTGCCGACGTCGCGACCGTCGACGAAGACGGTGAGGCGCGAGGCCTCCGGCATCACCGAGACGGCGGCGACGTGGGCGAGGCGCAGGCGCGGGGCGGCGGCGGCCTCGGCGGCGGTGAGGTAGATCGGCCAGGCGAGACGGTCGATCTCGCCGGTCAGCTTGGTCGAGCGACCGATCGAGGGGAGGCGGCGCAGCACCCCGGTCTCGGCGGTCACCACCGCGACGTTGTCGCTGGCGCGGGTGGCCTGATCGAGCGGCGAGGCGGCGCCGGCGTCGTTCGGCGCGGCGGCC
>JAAYVT010000293.1 GCA_012517025.1 Phyllobacteriaceae bacterium
CCGCGACGCGGCGCGACGGCGCACCCTGGTGGTCGGCGTCGGCGAGAATTTCTCGGGCGGCGATTTCTTCGAAATCCCCGACGGCGGCCCGGCGCGCAAGATCGAGAAGGGGCCGCACGGCATCCTCGACGGCTTGGCGCTCCTGCCCGACGGCGAGACGTTGATCTCCGACTGGGTCGCGTTCGATCCGCCGACCGCCGGTGTCCTCACCCGGCAGGCGGCCGACGGCGCGGTGATCGGCCGCCTCGACCTCGGGCGCGCCGTCCACGGCCCGGCAGACTTCGCCGTCGACCCGGCGAAGGGCGAGATCTGGATCCCGGCGATGCTCGAAGGCGTGGTGGTGATCGCGCCGCCGACCCGCTGAGCCGTCGGTCGACGGAATCGCGCGGACGGCGGCCTCGCCGCCCGCGCCTCAGGCGTCGCGGCCGCGCGGTGCGGACGTCGCCGTTCGGGCCCGCGCCGGACGCACCGACCAGGTGGCGAACTCCGCCCGCAGGTCCTCCGGAAAGACCTCGGCGGCAAGACGGGGCCGACGCGTCGGTCCGATCGCGACGATCGCGTTGCGCTCGATCTCACCGAGTTGATCGAAGATCCACGCCGGCCGATCGGGGCCCGCCGAGGCGACGGCGATCAGATCGGCGGTGGGATCGAGATCGTGCGAGACCATGGTGTTGATCACGGCGACGCCGTTCGGCGCCAGCGCTCCCCGGATCGCCGCGCCGGTCACGACGTCCAGTTCCTTCTGGAAGTCGAAGGTGGCGTTGCCGACGTCGACCCCGATCGCGTCGTAGGAGACCGGCTCGTCCGCCAGAAAGTCGCGGAAGTCGGCGGCGACGCAGCGCACCGTCTGCGGCAGGCCGAAATAGTCGCGCGCCACTTCGAAGCTGTGCGGATTGTGGTCGACCAGGGTGACCTCGGCCCCGCGTCTGGCCACCATCGTCGCCAGCGACCCGCCGCCGCACCCCAGCAGCAGAACCCGCCGCTTGCGCCGCAGCAGCGCGCACATGATGTGGACGTAGACGAAGCAACTCTCTCCGTCCGCCGCCGCATGGCTCTGGAACGCCGTGCCCTCGTAATATCGGCGCGCGCCGGTCGCGACGTCCTCGATGACGAGGATCTCGCCGAACCGGCTCTCGATGCGGGTCAAGGTTCGCATGCGAAACTCCGACGCCAACTGAAATACAGGGCGCCATTGATGTACTGGACATCATAAATCATATGGTATATTTATATATACATGTTTCATGGGTGAGTCCAGCATGATCACCGCCGCTCAAATGCGCGCCGCCCGCGCTCTCGTCGGGATCGACCAGAAGAAGCTGGCCGAACTCTCCGGTGTGTCGCTGCCGACCATCCAGCGCATGGAGGCCAGCGAAGGCAACGTGCGCGGCGTCATCGACACGCTGACCAAGGTCGTCGAGGCCCTGCGCGCCGCCGGCGTCGAGTTGATCGGTGAGAATGCCCGCAGCGAGGGTCACGGTCGCGGGGTTCGCCTGCGGTCGGCCGTCCCGCCGGCCGAACCCACGTCCTGACGCACCGTCCCCGCGCGTCGGTCTCACCGCCGCGCCCGTTCCGTCGCCATCAGGGCGAGCAGACCCTTGATCAACGTGGTCGGCGTCGGCGGGCAACCGGGGATGTGCAGATAGACCGGGACGACGTCTCCCACCCCGCCGACACAGGCCGGACTGCCGCGATAGAGCCCGCCGTCGAGGGCGCAGGTTCCGACCGCGACCACCCACTTCGGCGCCGGCGTCGCCGCGTGGGTGCGCTCCAGCGCCTCGCGCATGTTGCGGGTGACCGGCCCGGTGAC
>JAAYVT010000294.1 GCA_012517025.1 Phyllobacteriaceae bacterium
ACCCGTCCCGACATGTGGAGACGGCGGCCGCGTCGTCACGCGCCCGCCGTTTCTCCGATCGATCCGTGTCGGAACGCCGGGACGCCGAGGCGCCCCGATCGGTCCTCAATAGGGCTCGTAATAGGTGCGGCCGTAGACCGGGCGCTCGTAGATCACCTCGGCCGGGCGGTCCTCGACCACCACCACGCTGCGGCGCTGCTGGGGCAGCTCGACCGCATTGCCGGCCGACTTCATGCACTGGGCATAGGCGACGTCGAAACGGCGCTGCTGCTGGGCGGCGTCGCGCTCGCCGGCGCTCGCCCCGGCCACGGTGCCGAGCAGCAGGCCGCTCGCCGCGCCGATCAGCGCACCCTTGCCGACCTGGCCCTGGGTCGAGCCGATCGCCGCACCGGCGCCGGCGCCGAGCAGGGGACCGGCGGCGGCGCCCTTGACGGTCGAATCGTTCGCGGCGTCCTGCGGCGTGACGTCGAGATGGGCATCGGCCCAGGCGCGGCAGCGCCGCTGGTCGGTCTCGAAGGCGGCGAGGCTCTTCCTCGGTCCCGGCATCACCACCAGACGGCCGGAGGGCGAGGGCGGTGCATCCGACGAGGTCGTGGTGCAGCCCGCCAGGGCGAGGGGGGCGACGAGGAGGAGCGGAAGGCTGAACTTCATGGACGAGGATCCTTCGAAGGTCGCGTGCGAGGAGGCGGAACGGGCGGGTTCCGGCGGGAAGACGCGACAGGTCGAACGATTCCGTGGCCGAATGATGTCGCGGACCCATCTCCGGGCGTGGAATTCCGCCACGCCGCGGCCTTCGTCTCGCCTCAGGGGGCGGGTGGGCGCGCACCGCCGTCTGGCTCGAACAACATCGGTCGGAGCCGCACGAAGCTGCGCCGCCCCCGCTTCCACCCCGCCAGCGGCGGCGCCGTCTCGCGGATCGCCGCGACCGCGTCCGCTGCGTCGAGCACCACCACGTCCGCCGGTCCGCCGACCGCGAGGCCGTAGTCGATCCGCAGCGCCCGTGCCGCCGCCGCCCCGACCATGTCGAACGCCGCGGCTATCTCCGCGTCGGAGGCGAGCTGCGCCACGTTGGCGTAGAGACCGGCCATCCGCCCGAGCGAGGCGTCGCCGAACGGGGTGAACGGGTTCAGCACGTTGTTGGTGGCGACGGTGGCGGTGACGCCGAGGCCGGCGAGCCGATGCGCCGGGGCGAGGCCGCGCGGCCGGGCGAGCGCGTGATCACGGCCGGTCAGGAAGAGATCGGTCGCCGGCAACACCGTCAGCGCCACGCCGGCCGACGCCAGCCGTCGCCCGATCGCTTCGACCGCCACCGGCGCCATCATCGACAGCTTGGTGACGTGCCCGATCGTCACCCGCCCGCCCCAGCCGCGCCGCTCGGTCTCGGCGACGACGAGATCGAGATGGCTCCAGCTCGGATCGAGATCGAAGTCGAGATGGAAGTCGACGTCGACCCCGTGGGCGACGGCCAGATCGAAGATCCGCGCCACGTGGGCGGCCGGATCGGGATCGGTATAGGGGCAGCCGCCGACCAGATCGGCCCCCGCCGCCAGCGCCGCGTCGAGCATCCGCTCGGTCTCCGGCTCCTGCGTCAACCCTTCCTGGGCGAAGGCGCAGAGCTGCAGATCGATCGCGTGCGCCCGTTCCGCGCGCAGCCGCAGCAGAGCGGCGAGCGAGCGCATTCCGGCGCGCGGATCGACCTCGACGAAGCTGCGCATCGCGGTGGTGCCGGCGACGATCGCCCGGTCGAGCACGCGTGAAGCCCGGGCGTGGACGTCCTCCTCGGTGAACCCGGCCTTGGCCCGCGCCGTCTCGGCGACGGCCTCGGCGAGCGTGCCCTCGCAGATCCGGCAGCGCCCGAGGATGCAGGCCTTGTCGAGATGAATGTGGCTCTCGACGAAGCCGGGGAAGGCGAAGGCGCCGCCGAAATCCTCCTCCTCCACCGCCTCGCAGACGAGCGCCGGCCCGATCGCGGCGATGCGCCCGTTCGTCATCGCCAGATCGACCGGACCGTCCCGTCCGGCGATCCGGAGATTTCGCAGCAGCGTGTCGGCTTTCATCTGCTTTCGTCCCGTGGTTCGACGCCGATCGCGCAGCCGTCGCCGCGCGGGTCGTGGGCGCCGTCGAGGCGGCCGTCGGCGGCGATGCGGATCACCCCGGCTTGGCCGGCGAGCGGGCTCGCGGCGTCGATCGGCGAGAGCTGGTGGCCGCGTCGCGCCAGATCGGCGAGGACGGCCGCGCCGGCGTCCACCTCGATCTTGAGCGTGTCGCGGCCGTCGGAGAAGGTCTTCCCGAGCAGAAAACGCGGGCGCCTCAACGCCTCCAGCGGATCGAGCCGGTGGTCGATCAGCCGCGTCAGGATCATCGCCAGCGTCTGCGGTTGTCCGTCGGCGCCTTGCGTGCCGTAGACGAGGCGCGGTCGTCCGTCGGCGAGCGCCAGACCCGGATTGAGCGTGTAGAACGGCCGTTTGCCCGGCGCGAAGCGATTGGGATCGTCGTCCGCGCGGCCGAAGGCGGCTCCTCGGTTCTGCCACAGGATGCCGGTGTCGCCGGCGACGACGCCGCTGCCCCAGTCGAAATAGGTGCTCTGCAACACCGACACCGC
>JAAYVT010000295.1 GCA_012517025.1 Phyllobacteriaceae bacterium
ATGCGCCGCGTTCTCACCGCCGCCGCGCTTCTCGCGGCCACCGCCCTCCCCGCCGCCGCGGCGGGCATCGAGGGTCAAGTTCAACAGCAGCCGATCAACGTCATCGCCATCGGCATGTTCGTCGGCTTCGTCTTCCTGACCCTCGGCATCACCTATTGGGCGTCGAAGCGCACCCGCTCGGCGGCCGACTTCTACACCGCCGGCGGCGGCATCACCGGCGTCCAGAACGGCTGGGCGATCGCCGGCGACTACATGTCCGCCGCGACCCTGCTCGGCTTGTCGTCGATGGTGTTCGCGTCGGGCTACGACGGCTTCCTCTACGCCACCGGCTTCTTCGTCGGCTGGCCGGTGATCATGTTCCTGCTCGCCGAACGGCTGCGCAATCTCGGCAAGTTCACCTTCGCCGACATCGCCTCCTATCGTCTCGACAAGGTGCAGGTGCGGACCTTCGCCGCCATCGGCTCGCTGACCGTCGTCTGCTTCTATCTGATCGTGCAGATGGTCGGCGCCGGCCAGCTGATCCAGCTGTTGTTCGGCCTGCCCTACAACTACGCCGTGGTGCTGGTCGGCGTGCTGATGATCGTCTACGTCACCTTCGGCGGCATGGTCGCCACCACCTGGGTGCAGATCATCAAGGCCGGCCTGCTGCTGTTCGGCGGCACGGTGCTGCTGGTGCTGTCGATGATGAAGCTCGGCTTCTCGGTCGACGGCATCGCCAGACAAGCGGTCGCCGCGCGCGGCGGCGCCGGCGAGGCGTTGATGGGGCCGGGCAAGCTGCTCGCCGATCCGGTCACCGCGGTGTCGCTGTCGCTCGGCTTGGTGTTCGGCAACGCCGGCCTGCCGCACATCATGATGCGCTTCTTCACCGTGCCGAACGCCAAGGAAGCCCGCAAGTCGGTGTTCGTGGCGACCGGTCTGATCGGCTTCTTCTTCCTCGTCGTGTGCACCGTCGGTCTCGCCGCGATCACCATCGTCGGCACCGATCCGCAGTTCTTCGAGGGCGGCAAGATCGGCGGCAAGCTGATCGGCGGCTCCAACATGCCGGTGATGCATCTGGCCAAGGCGCTCGGCGGCGACGTCTTCCTCGGCTTCCTGTCGGCGGTGGCCTTCGCCACGATCCTGGCGGTGGTCGCGGGTCTGGCGCTCGCCGGGGCCTCGGCGATCGCCCACGATCTCTATGCCGGCGTGTTCGCGCGCGGCACGGCGACCGAGGCGAAGGAGATGCGCGTCTCCAAGATGGCGACCGTCGCCATCGGCATCGTGGCGATCTTCCTCGGCATCGCCTTCAAGGATCAGAACGTGGCGTTCCTGGTCGCGCTCGCCTTCGGCGTGGCGGCGTCGGTGAACTTCCCGGTGCTGCTCTTGTCGATGTACTGGCGCGGGCTCACCACCCGTGGCGCGCTCGCCGGCGGCATCGCCGGTCTGGTGTGTGCGGTGACCCTGGTGGTGCTGTCGCCGGCGGTGTGGGTGAAGGTGCTCGGCAACGCCGCGGCGATCTTCCCCTACGACCACCCGGCGCTGTTCTCGATGACGCTCGCCTTCGCCGTCGCCTTCGTGGTGTCGAAGCTCGACGGCTCGGCCAAGGCCGCCGCCGAACGCGCCGCCTACGACGAACAGGACGTGCGAGCGGAGACCGGCATCGGCGCCGCCGCGGCGTCGGCCCAC
>JAAYVT010000296.1 GCA_012517025.1 Phyllobacteriaceae bacterium
CGGCCGGCGTCGCCGCCGCGTCCGCGCGGCGCGGTGGGCGACCCGTTCGCGCCGGGGTTCACCCTCGGTCCGGACGGACGAGTGGCGGCGGCGGAAGGGCCGGCGGCGGTGGCGGGGCTCGCCGTCGGCGACGAGATCCTTGCGATCGGCGATCGGCGCCTCGCCGGCGCCGACGGCGCGACCGTCCTCGCCGAGGCGGTGGCGCGGAGCGGCACGAGCGGTCTCGCCCTGCTCGTCCGGCGGGGCGCCGACACCCGGTGGCTGGTGCTCGGGCGCGATGGACGTCTCGACGTCGAAGCGCCTTTCGGGTCCAATGTCGAGGCTCGAACCAGCCATCTGTTCTGATGCCGGCGCGAAGGAGCCGACGATGCACATCCTCCTGATCGAAGACGACGCGGTGATGGCCGCGCACATGGCGGACCTGCTCGCCGGACGCGGCTACCAGACCACCGTCGTCGCCGACGGCGCGCAGGGCTTGGCGCGGGCCGCCGCCGAGGAATGGGACCTGATCGTCGGCGATCGGCTGCTGCCGGGCCTCGAGGGCCTCGACGTGATCGAGCGGCTGCGGGCGCTGGAGGTCGCCACCCCGATCCTGGTGGTGTCGGCGCTGGGGCTCGCCGGCGACCGGGTGCACGGGCTGGAGCGCGGCGCCGACGACTATCTCGCCAAACCCTTCGCCGACGACGAGTTCCTCGCCCGCGTCCACGCCCTGCTGCGGCGCGCCCGGCCGGGTCCGCATCCGGAGGTGCTGCTGGTCGGCGACATCGAGATCCGCGTCAAGGCGCGCACCGTCCATCGCGGCGGGCGGCACGTCTCGCTGTCGCCCAAGGAATTCGAGCTGCTGCGCTGTCTGGCCGAGCACGCCGGCCGGTTCGTGCCGCGCGCGTTGCTGCTCGAGCGGGTGTGGAAGCTCCGCTTCGACCCGCAGACCAACGTCGTCGACGTCCACGTGTCGCGGCTGCGCGGCAAGATCGACGAGGGTTTCGCCCGCTCGGCGATCCGCTCGGCGCGCGGCGAGGGCTACATGTTGGCGACGGAGGAGACGTGACCGATCGATCGCCCTCCCCCTCCGTGCCGCTGGCGCGGTCGTCGACGTTGCGTCTGGTGAGCGCGATCGCGCTGGTCTTCGTCGCCGCCGGGGCGATCCTGGCGGTCGCGGTGTGGTCGACCGTCTCGACCTACACCGAGCGGCGCATCCTCGATGCGCTTCAGACCGATGCGGCGGGGCTCGAGGCGGTGTGGCGGGAGGGCGGGACGGCGGCGCTCGCCCGCGTGGTCGCGCGCCGCGGCGGCGAGACCGCCGCCGACGGGGTCCGCCGCGTCCGTCTGGTGGTCGGGCCGGACGGCGAGAAGATCGTCGGCGACTTCGAGGTCTGGCCGAACGATCTCGGTCGCGCCGACACCGCCACCGCCCAAAAGCCCGACGACGGCGCCCGGGCCGGCGTCGTCACCTTCCGCGGTCCCGACGACGTCGCCTATGCCGGCGTCCTGCGCCACATCGACGGTGGTCCGGATCTGCTCGTCGCCCACGACCGGACCGAGCACGAGGCGGTGATGCGGGCGCTCGGCCGCGATCTCGCTCTGCCGATGCTCGCCGCGCTGGTGGCGACGGGGATCGTCACGCTGGTGGTCGGGCGCCGCCTGCTCGACCGGGTCGAGCGGGTCAACCTCACCGCCCGGCGGGTCGAGGCCGGCGATCTGACCGCCCGCGTCGCCGGCGAGGGATCCGACGAGTTCGGCCGTCTCGCCGCCCACGTCAACGCCATGTTGGAGCGGATCGCGGCGCTGGTCGGCGGTGTCCACCACCTCTCCGATCAGATCGCGCACGAGACCCGCACGCCGCTCGCCCGCCTGCGTTCGCGCCTGGAGCGGGCGCGCCGCGAGGCCGAGGCGACCCCCGCCGCCCGGCCGCTGCTGCCGGCGCTCGACGACGCGATCGGCGAGACCGCGGAGCTGATCTCGGTCTTCTCCGCCCTCCTCGACATCGCCCGCACCGAGGCCGCCGCCGGCGACGCCCGCGGCCTCGCCCCGGCCGATCTCGCCGCGATCGTCGCCGACGTCGCCGACCTCTACGAGGCGGTGGCCGAGGATCGCGGCATCCGGCTGGCGATCTCGACCACCCCGGCGATCGTGCTCGGCGAGCGCATGCTGCTCACCCGGATGGTCGCCAATCTGGTCGACAACGCGGTGAAATATTCGCCCGACGGTGCCGTCGTCGACCTCACGGTCGAGGCGATCGGCGGCGAATTCCGGCTCGCCGTGCGCGATCGCGGACCGGGATTGCCGGACGGTTTCGAGGCGGCCGCCTTCGAACGGTTCACCCGCGCCGAGAGCGTGGCGGCGGTGCCCGGGCATGGGCTGGGCCTGCCCTTGGTGCGGGCGGTGGCGCTCCGCCACGGCATGAAGATCACGCTGGAACGCGCGGGTCCCGGCCTGCGCGCGGTGGTCGTCGCCCGGCGCGCCGGCCTCTGAGACACCGACGACGCGGCGAGCGGCGGCGGCAG
>JAAYVT010000297.1 GCA_012517025.1 Phyllobacteriaceae bacterium
CTCAACGAGGTGGTCCACGCGGTCGTGTTGCAGCACGGCGGATCGGTGTCGGCGGAACACGGCATCGGTGCGTTGAAGCGGCATCTGCTCGCGGAAGTGAAGGATCCGGTGGCGCTCGCAGTCATGCGTTCCGTGAAGACCGCGCTCGATCCGAAGGGTACGCTCAATCCCGGCAAGGTGGTCTGACGCAGGGGAAGTCGAGAGCGAGACCTAGCGACATCTGGTCGCGCGACATCTTCTTCTCGGCGGTAACTCCGTGAAGACTCGCGCCACCCATGCATTTCTGCATTGCTGTCGTGCGGTCGTATACGTATTGCGCTGCGAAGCGATCGGTCGTACATCACGAGACGTGACGCGGCCTTGCGGTCGTTTCACAGCCCTCCTTGGGCGTTTCCTCCCTAGACTTGGGCCGCCGTCAGGCGGCCTTTTTTCTTTTCCGGGGGGCGGTTCGACCCTTGAACCGGCGTCGCCGGCGTGCTCTGCCTCGGGCGGATCCACGCGCCGGAGACCAACGATGACCCGTCTCACCTTCCGCCGACCCGACGACTGGCACGTCCACTTCCGCGACGGCGACCCGATGCGGGCGGTGGTGCCCTACACCGCGCGGGCCTTCGGCCGGGCGATCGTCATGCCCAACCTGACGCCGCCGGTGACGACCACGGCACTCGCCGCCGCCTATCGCGAGCGGATCCTCGCGGCGGTGCCGGAGGACAGCGGCTTCACCCCACTGATGACCGCCTATCTGACCGACGGCAGCGATCCGGCCGATCTCGTCGCAGGTTTTCGCGACGGTGTGTTGACGGCGGTGAAGCTCTATCCGGCGCACGCCACCACCAATTCGCAGTTCGGCGTCACCTCGACGGCGGCGGTCCGGCCGGTTCTCGCCACGATGGAGAAGGCGGGCATGCCGCTGCTCGTGCACGGCGAGGTGACCCGGGCCGACGTCGACGTGTTCGATCGCGAGGCGCGTTTCGTCGACGAGGTGCTGTTGCCGCTCGCCGCCGATTTCCCCGGCCTCAAGGTGGTGTTGGAACACGTCACCACCGCCGAGGGGGTGGCGGTGGTCAAGGCGCACGCCGGGCGGATGGCAGGCACGATCACGCCGCAGCACCTGCTCTACGATCGCAACGAGTTGTTCCGCGGCGGCATCCGGCCGCACATGTACTGCCTGCCGATCCTCAAGCGCTCCACCCACAAGGCGGCGCTCCGGGCGGCGGCCACCGCCGGCGACGGCCTGTTCTTCCTCGGCACCGACACCGCGCCGCATCTCCGCCACACCAAGGAGACCGCCTGCGGCTGCGCCGGAGTGTTCTCGGCGCCGGTGGCGATCGAGGCCTATCTGAAGGTGTTCGAGGAGGAGGGAGCGCTCGATCGGTTCGAGAGCTTCGCCTCGCTCGCCGGGCCGGCGTTCTACGGTCTTCCCGTGAACGAGGCGCGGGTGACCTGGGAGAAGAAGCCGCGGCGGGTGGCGGAAGCGGTGGCGGTGCCGGGGGCGGGCGAGATCGTGTCGCTGTTTTCCGGCGAGACGGTGGAGTGGTCGCCGGTGGCGTGAAGCGCCGCGCGGCGTCACTTCGTCGAAGGTCGAGGTCACGCGGGGCGGCTTTGTCACTAGGATCGCGGCGGGTTCGCGTCGAAGCGACGCCGCTGACGGGGGAAATGGTTCATGGCGACGATGGAAAACCGGACGTTCGACGAAATCGCGATCGGCGAGAGCGCCGAGGTCACCCGCGAGGTGACGCGGGCGGACATTTCTCTGTTCGCGGTGGTTTCCGGCGACGTCAATCCCGCCCATCTCGACGACGCCTACGCGGCGGGCACCCGCTTCAAGGGCGTGATCATGCACGGCATGTGGTCGGGGGCGATCATCTCGTCGCTGCTCGGCGTGCACCTGCCCGGGCCGGGCACCATCTATCTGTCGCAGTCGCTCGCCTTCAAGCGTCCGGTGACGCCCGGCGACCGCATCACCTTCAAGGTGACGGTCAAGGAGAAGCGCGAGGACAAGAAGATCGTCGTGCTCGACTGCTCGGGCGTCAATCAGGACGGCAAGGCGGTCGTCGAAGGCGAGGCGGTGGTGATGGCGCCGACCGAGAAGTTGGTGCCGGTGGCGCCGGCCGAGCCGGCGGTGACCATCGAGACCGTCGCCTACGTGCGCAAGTGAGGTGAGATCATGCGCAGGACCGAACTCGATCTGATGCTGGCCGGGCTCGTCGGCGCCGGCGGCGTGGCGGACGCGGCCTTGGCCCAGCACGTGACCGGCGGCGGTCCTCTGGCGAGCGCGGCGGAGATCATGATGATCCACGCCGCGGCGATCGTCGGGCTGGTGGCGTTCCGGCGCGGCGACGCCACCGCCCCGAGCGCGGTCGGCAAGATCGCGCTGGCGATGGGGCTCGGCGCGGCGATCTTCGGCATCGACGTGACGCTGCTCGCCTTCACCGGCGCCCATCTCTTCCCGATGGCCGCGCCGATCGGCGGCGGGGTGCTGATCCTGTCGTGGCTGGCGCTGGCGGTGCTGGTGATCGTCGAGCGGGTCAAGCACGGCGAGCCGCCCACCTGAGCGGCGTCCGTCCAACGACCGATTGCGGTGCAACATCGGCTCGGCTACCGTCCGCGCCGCTTCGCTCCTTCTCTTTCCGCCTCCTCGGAGAATCGCCATGACCATCCGTCCGCGTCGCAGCGTGCTCTACATGCCGGGTTCGAACGCGCGCGCGCTCGAAAAGGCGAAGACGCTCGCCACCGACGCCGTGATCCTCGACCTCGAGGATTCGGTCGCCCCCGACGCA
>JAAYVT010000298.1 GCA_012517025.1 Phyllobacteriaceae bacterium
GCGCCACCAGGGTCGAGACGATGCCGATCAACAGCGACACCTGCGCCCCGTGGACGAGGCCGCTCGCGACGTTGCGCCCCAGCGTGTCGGTGCCGAGCGGCACCCGCGCGTCGAAGAACGGCGGCAGGAACGGTCGCTGCACCATCTTCCACGGCGACTGCGGATAGAGATAGGGCGCGGCGAGGGCGAGGCCGATCACGATCGCCACCACGATCAGACCGATCACGGCGGCGCGGCGGCGCCGGAAGCGGGACCAGAAGCCGGTCATCGGGACACCTCGATGCGCGGGTCGACCAACCGGTAGACCCAGTCCGTCAGGATGTTGAAGACCACCACCATCGCGGCGGAGACGAGGAAGACGCCGAGCAGCAGATTGTAGTCGCGCTGGAGCAGCGCCTCGTACATCAGCCGCCCGATCCCCGGCCAAGCGAACACCGTCTCGGTCATCACCGCGCCGCCGACCATCTGGCCGGCCTGCAGGCCGGCCAGCGTCACCACCGGCAGCACCGCGTTCCTGAGCACGTGCCGGCGCAGGATCGTGCCCTCCGCCAGCCCCTTGGCCCGCGCCGTCTTGACGAAGTCCTGGCGCGCCGTCTCGATCATCGAGGTGCGCGTCATGCGGACGTAGACGGCGGTGAAGAACAGCCCGAGGGTGACGCCGGGCAGGATCAGATGGCGGCCGACGTCGATCGCCCGCTCGAAGAGATTGCCGGCGTCGCCGACCTCCTCGAAGCCGAAGCCGGGCAACCAGTCGAGCCACACCGAGAACACCAGCACCGCCATCAGCGCCATCCAGAACAACGGCGTGGCGTAGAAGATCAGCGACACTGTGGTGATCAGCCGGTCGAGCGGGCGGTCCTTGTTGGCCGCCGCCCAGGCGCCGGCGGCCACCCCGATCACCAGCGAGAACACGAAGGCGAAGCCGGTCAGGATCAGCGTCGCCGGCAGGCGGTCGACGACGAGGTCGAACACCGGCATCTGCTGGCGATAGGACCAACCGAGGTCGAGCCGCACGACGCCCCACAGATACCAGCCGAGCTGGACGAACAGCGGCTGATCGAGCCCGAATTTGGCGCGCAGCTGCTGCAGGAAGATCTCGTCGGTCGCGCCGCTCTCCCCGGCCATCACCGCGGCCGGATCGCCGGGGGCGAAATGGATCAGGAAGAAGTCGAGCACGACGATCGCCAGCACCACCAGGATGCCTTTGGCCAATCGCGAGGAGAGGAACCAGAGCGTCTGCATCGGACCGGACCTCGTCGGCGGAAGACGGCGGGAGCGTGCGGAGACCGGCCGACCGGTCTCCGTCCCGAAGCGTTCGCGGTCACGGGCGGCCGGCGGCGGCCCGTGACGCGGTTTCGCGAAGAGGGTCGCCGGCGGCCCGGCGACCGGGGATCGTCACTCGTCGCCGACGAACCGGCGACGGGGTATCGTCACTCGATCCAGGCGTCCTTGAAGCCGTCGTTGACGCCGGTGCCGGTGGTGATCAGGTTCTTGACGTTGCAGTGGGTCAGCGTCGGGAACTTGAGATCGAGCAGCCAAGCGTAGACGGCGTCGTCGGAGATGATCTTCTGCACCTCCGAATAGGCCTTCTGCCGCTCGGTGTCCGGGAAGGCGGTCGCGCCCTTGGCGAACAGCTCGTCGACCTTCGGGTTGACGTAGCCGCCGACGTTGTTGAACGGCGAGCCCTTGGCGATGTTGGTCGAGACGTAGGCGCGCGACACGCCGAGCGCCGGGTCGCCGTACTGGTAGAGATAGGTGGTCGAGATGTCGAAGTCCCAGTCGCCCATCTTCTTGTTCCAGCCGGGCACGTCGGTGGCGATCAGCTCGACCTTGATGCCGACGTCCTCGAGGTTCTGCTTGATCGCCTCGGCCCAGCGCATCCAGGTCTCGCCGTAGGGCATCGGCGGGAAGCGGATGACCTCGCCCTTGTAGCCCATCTCCTTCAAGAGCGCCTTGGCCTTGGCCGGATCGTAGGAATAGTCGGTCAGCACCTTCTCGTCGCGGAAGGAGGTGGAATCGGCGAAGGGACCGGTGGAGACGCGGCCCATGCCGTTCCACAGCGCCTCGTGCGCGAACTTGCGATCGATGGCGTAGGAGACCGCCTTGCGGAAGCGCACGTCGGCGGTCGGGCCGGAGCGGTGGTTGAACCACAGCCACGCCTGCGGCGCCAGGAACTCCCAGCCCTTGTCGGTGATGCAGGCGTTCTTGGTCTTGGCGAGCCGGCCGACGTCGAAGTTCTCGACCGAGCCGCCGGGCAGGATGTCGACCTTGCCGGTCTCGAAGGCGACGGCGCGCGCCGAGGCGTCCGGGATCACGTGCCAATAGATCTCGTCGAGATGCGGCTTGCCCTTCTCGTAATAGTCCGGGTTCTTCACCAGCCGGATGTGCGAGCCCTTGACCCACTCGGCGAACTTGAACGGCCCGGTGCCGATCGGCGTGTTGTTGGCCGGGTTGGTCTTGTAGTCGGTGCCCTCGTAGATGTGCTTGGGGATCATCGGCAGCGTGCCGGTCTCGAAGACGCGGATGAACGGGCCGAAGGTGTCCTTGAGCTTGAACACCACGGTCAGGTCGTCGGGCGCGGTGACGCTGTCGACGTGGGCGAGCGAGGCGCGGGTGCGCGGGTTGGTCTGCTTGACGAAGTCGACCGAGAACAACACGTCGGCCGAGGTGAAGGGCTTGCCGTCGTGCCACTTCACGTCCGGATGGAGCTTGAACGTGTAGGTCAGGCCGTCCGGCGAGATCTCCCAGGAGGTGGCGAGCTGGGGATGCGGCTCGAGCTTCTCGTCGTAGCGCAGCAGCCCCTCGTAGATGTTGCCGGCGACCATCTGGGTCGGGGCGTTCTGCAGGATGCCGACCATCAGGCCCGGCGGTTCCGGCTGGATCACCACGTTGGCGCGGCCGCCCTCCTTGGGGGCGGCGAGGGCCGAGGTCGCGAGAGCGGCGAGAAGAGCGAGCGAGCTCGCGGCGGTTGCCAGGAATTTCGCGTTCATGACGGCCGGGTCCTCCGGATCGGGGGTGGTCGAGGGATGCGGGATCAGCTTTCGAAATCGGGCGCCACGTCCCGCGTCAGGCGCAGGAAGGCGTCCCATTCCGGGTCGTCGAGACCGCTCGACGCGTGCAACGCGTCCCAGGTCTCGTATTGCCGGGCGGTCAGCTCGGCGATCTCGGGCGAAGGCAGGCGCAGCGGCCGACTGGTCGCCTGCGCGGCGAGCTGCGCCTGACAGGCGCGCTCGAGGTTGTGCATCAGCACGAAGGCCTCGCCGACGCTGCGGCCGCAGGTCATCAGGCCGTGATTGCGCAGGATCATCGCCTTGGCGGTGCCGAGGTCGGCCTGCAGTCGCGCCCGTTCCTCGAGGTTCAGCGCCATGCCCTCGAAGGCGTGGTAGGCGACGCGGCCGTGGAACTGCAGCGACCACTGGTTCAGCGGCAGCAGACCTTCCTCCAGGCAGGAGACGGCGACGCCGGCGACGGTGTGGGTGTGCAGCACGCAGCCGACGTCCGGTCGCGCCGCGTGCACGGCGGAATGGATGGTGAAGCCGGCGGCGTTGATGCCGTGGCCGAGCGGATCGTCGATCACCGTGCCGTCGAGGTCGACCGTCACCAGTTCCGACGCCTTCACCTCGGTGAAGCGCTGGCCGTAGGAGTTGAGCAGGAACAGCTCGCCGCCCGGCGCCTTGGCCGAAATGTGGGTGTAGATGCTGTCGTCCATGCCGAAATGGGCGACCAGCCGATAGGCCGCCGCCAGATCGGTGCGCTCCTTGGGGAGGTTGCCGCCGATCGCCGGCGTCGTAGGCGCGTTCATGGTCGAGATCACCTCTCTCGACGCCCGTCGTGGCCGTTTCCGGCGTCGCGGGCGAGGGTTCCGGGGACCGGCGAGACGGCGTTGACGACCGCTCGCGGCGTTTGACGGACTAAGGGTAACCACATACAGTGTCGATTGTCGACAGCCGACGAAGATGATTTTCTGAGCAGCTGATATTTCGGGCGGAGGATGATTTCATGACGACGTTCACCGAGCGACCGGAGCAGGGGCGTCTCGCGCCGGTGGAGAGCGAGGATCTCGTCGGCCGCATCGCCGCCGCCTTGACCGACGCGGTGGTGGCCGGTCGCTTCGCCCCCGGCGAGCGGCTGAACGAGGTGCGTCTGGCCGCCGAACTCGGGGTCTCCCGCGCCCCGCTGCGGGAGGCGGCGCGGCTCTTGGAGAATCGCGGCCTGATCGTCGCCCATCCCCGCCGCGGCTTCTTCGTGCGCGATCTCGATGCTCGCGGCCTCGCCGAAATCTACGATCTGCGCATCTGCCTGGAGCGGCACGCCGGCCTGCGCGTCTGCGAGCGCCTGACCGAGGAGATGGCGGCGGCGTTGACCGCCCAGGCCACCCGCATCGCCGCCTTCGCCGACGACCCCGGCCGCCAGGTCGAGGAGGACTTCGCCTTCCATCGCATGATCTGCGTCTTCGCCGACAACACCCGGGCGCTCCGGGTCTACGACGAACTCACCCACGAGATGCGTTTCGGCATCGCCGTGATCGGCCATCTCTACGCCGACCCGCACGTCATCGCCCGCACCCACGACCCCGTCCTCGCCGCGCTCATCGCCCGCGACGGCGAGCGCTGGCTCGCCGCCATCGACGTCCACGTCGGCGTGGCGCGCGACAACGTCGTCCGCCTGCTCGCCGATCGCGAGGCGAAGGCCTGAGGGCAGGGCGCGGGCGGTCTTCATCGCCCGACCGCCCCGGCGTGCTCGAAGGCGCTCGCCGCCGCCAGCACCCGGGCGTCGGCGCCGCGCGCGCCGATGATCTGCAGCGAGGTCGGCGGGCCCTCCGGCGTCGGCGCGCTCGGCACCACCGCCGCCGGCTGCTGGCTGAGGTTGATCGGGAAACTGAAGCCGGCCCACTGGTGCCAACGGGTCAAGCCGCTGCCCTCCGGCACCTCGCGCCCGGCCGTGAACGGCGGGATCGCCGCGCCCGGCGACACCACGAAGTCGAAGCTCTCCGCGAGCAACCGGTCCATCTTCGAGCCGTAGTCGGCGCGCGCCACCTGCGCCGCGACGAGATCGACCGCGCTCATCGCCGCGCCGGCCGCCGCCACCTCCAGGAAGCCCGGATCGACCGCGCCGCGCCGCTCTTCCGGCACCTGCGTCAGGCGGTTGGCGGCGCCGGTGAACCAGTGCTTTTCGAAGACGTCGGTCAACCGGTCGGCGTCCGGCAGGGTGAACGGCACCAGTCGCGCCCCGAGCGCCTCCAGCCGGGCGAGCGCGGCGGCAAACGCGGCGGCGACGCGCGGATCGACGAAACCGCAGGGCGGCGTCGACCACACCCCGACCCGAGCCCCGGCGAAGATCGCCGCCGGCGTCGGCGCGTCGAGGGCGGTGAGGGTGCCGGCGCCCTGCGCCCAGTCGGCGAGGTCGCGGCCCGACATCGCCGCCAGCATCGGCGCCAGATCGGCGGCGTGCCGCGCCATCGGCCCGAGATGGGCGACGGTGCCGAAGGAACTCGCCGGATAGGCCGGCACCCGGCCGAAGGTCGGCTTCAGCCCGGCGATGCCGCAGAACGCCGCCGGCACACGGATCGAGCCGCCGCCGTCGGTGCCGAGATGCAGCACGCCGGCGCCGCACGCCGCCGCCACCGCCGCTCCGCCCGACGAGCCGCCGGAGGCGAGCGTCGGATCCCAGGGATTGCGGGTGATGCCGTGCGCCGGCCCGTCGGTGACCGCCTTCCAGCCGAATTCCGGCGAGGTGGTGAGGCCGATGAACACTGCGCCCGCCGCCCGCAGCCGCGCCACCGCCGGCGCGTCGTCCTCGTACGGCGTGTCGGAGGTGGTGGCGCTGCCGTAACGCACCGCCCAGCCCTTCACCCGCACGATGTCCTTGAGCGTCGTCGGAATGCCGTCGATCGGCGACAGCGGCTTTCCGGCCCGCCAGCGCACTTCGGAAGCCGTCGCCGCGGCGAGCGCGCCGTCGCGATCGATCGAGACGAAGGCGTTGAGCTCGGGATCGATCGCTTGCGCCCGGTCGAGCGCCGCCCGCGTCTCCTCCACCGGCGACGCCGCGCCGCTCGCGAAGGCGCGGCCGAGGGCCGCGACCCGCGGACCGTCGTCGGGAAGGACGAAGGGGGACTTCGACGCCATGATCGATCTCCTGCATCAAAAAGCGGCGATCCGTCGCCTGCTCGATCCGAAGGCAATCATGAGAACTTTCCCGGTGGCCATAAAATGTATTATTTTATGTCGATTGATACATTCGATGAATGAATGATGGCGCTCACGGTCCGACAGATTCGCTACGTGGTGGAGGTCGCCCGCCTCGGTTCGATCCAGGCGGCGAGCCGCGAATTGGCGATTTCGCAGTCCTCGATCCTGGCGGCGATCGATCTCGCCGAGGCCGACATCGGCGCCGAGATGTTCGTCCGCCGCCCCTCCAAGGGCATGCAGACGACGCCTGCCGGCGAGCGCTTCGTCGCCGCCGCCCGGCCGCTGCTCTCCGCCGAGACCGAGTTCGTGCGCGAGATCGGCTCACTCGCCGAGGGGCCGCCGCGCACCATCCGCATCGGCTGCTTCGAGCCGTTCGGGCCGCTGTTCCTGCCGGAGGTGCTGAAGCGGTTGACCGAACGCACCGGCGCGATCGACATCGACCTGCGCGAGGCCGACCAGCAGCAACTGCGCGAATGGCTCGACACCGGCCGCGTCGACGCGGTGGTGACCTACGAGATGGGCCCGCCGTTCTCCGGCGACGTCACCCGCATTTGCCGCATGCCGGCGCACGTCCTGCTGCGTGCCGACGACCCGCTCGCCGCGCTTGCCGCCGTGCCGCTCGCCGCCATCGTCGACCGCTCGATGATCCTGCTCGATCTGCCGCAGACCGGCGCCTATCTCTCCACCATCTTCGACATGGCCGGCCTCGGCCGCCGCATCGGCTTCCGCACCCGCTCCTACGACACCGTCCGTGCCGCCGTGGCCGCCGGATTCGGCATCGCCGTGCTCAACATGCGGCCGATCTCGCCGGTGATGGTCGACGAGCCGCTGCTCGCCCGCCGCCCGATCGCCGATCCGCTGCCGCCGCCGGCGATGATCGTCGTCGACCCCTACGGCATGCGCAAACCGCGCTTCCTGGTCGATTTCATCGACGCGATGCAGAGCTTCTTCCGCGATCTCGGGCCGGAACGCTTCGCCGTCGCCACGCCGGAGGTCGCCGCCGGCCTGCTCGGCGTGTGAGCTTCGGTGCATTGGGAGAAGGGAAACGAAAAAAGCCGCCCGAAGGCGGCTCTGGGAGGTTCTCCCCGAGGGGAGGAATGGTGGGCGCTACAGGATTCGAACCTGTGACCCGCTGATTAAGAGTCAGCTGCTCTACCAACTGAGCTAAGCGCCCTTGCCGTGGTCGGCGAAGCCGTCCGGCGAAGTGCGATCCATATAGCGGGGCCGAGCGCGGGATGCAACAGGGCCGGCGAAGTTTCTTGGGGGAGCCTCAAGAGCCTGTGGATAAAAGCGAAACGCCGCGAGGAGGTCCCGCGGCGTCGCATTTTCGGGGAAAATTCTTCGCTCAGATCCGCTCGCCGACGCGCACCGCCTCGACGCCCTCGGCGGTCGGCTCGCTCGCCTTCTGGCGACGGATCGACAACTTGTTGAGCGCCGCGACGTAGGCCTTGGCCGACGACACCAGGGTGTCGACGTCGGCGCCGCGCCCGGTGGCGACCCGGCCTTCCTCTTCGAGGCGGACCGAAACCTCCGCCTGCGCGTCGGTGCCTTCGGTCACCGCGTGCACCTGATAGAGCGACAACTTGGCCTCGTGCGGCAGGATCGCCTTGATCGCGTTGAAGGTGGCGTCGACCGGCCCGGTGCCGTTCGCCTCCTTGGTGACGTGGTGGCCGTCGACGTCCATGGTGATGATCGCCTTCTGCGGACCGCCGGTGCCGGCGATGACGGTCAGTGCGATCACCTTGGCGCCCTCCGCCTGCGACACGATGCCGTCCTCGACCAGCGCCTCGATGTCCTCGTCGTAGACGTGCTTCTTGCGATCGGCGAGCGCCTTCATCCGTTCGAACGCCTGTTCGAAGGCGTTGTCGCCCAGATCGTAGCCGAGATCCTTCAGCTTCTCGCGGAAGGCGTGACGGCCGGAGTGCTTGCCCATCACCAGGTTGGTCTCGCGCACGCCGACGTCCTCGGGGCGCATGATCTCGTAGGTCTCGACGTGCTTGAGCATGCCGTCCTGATGGATGCCGCTCTCGTGGGCGAAGGCGTTCTTGCCGACGATCGCCTTGTTGTACTGCACCGGGAAGCCCGAGACGGTGGAGACCAGCTTCGAGGCCTGGGTCAGCATCGGCGTCTTGATGCCGGTCGTGAACGGGAAGGCGTCGGCGCGGGTGCGGATCGCCATCACGATCTCTTCCAGCGCCGCGTTGCCGGCGCGCTCGCCGAGGCCGTTCACCGTGCACTCGATCTGCCGCGCCCCGCCCATCACGCCGGCCAGCGAATTGGCCACCGCCATGCCGAGGTCGTTGTGGCAATGGGTGGAGAACACCGCCTGATCGGCGTTGGGGACGCGGTTGATCAGCATCTCGAACAGCGCCCGATATTCCTCCGGCGTGGTGTAGCCGACGGTGTCGGGGATGTTGATGGTGGTGTCGCCCGCCTTGATCGCCGCCTCGACGCAACGGCACAGGAAGTCGTGCTCGGTGCGGGTGGCGTCCTCCGCCGACCACTCGACGTCGTCGGTGTGGGTGCGCGCCCGCGATACGGACGCGAACACCTTCTCCAGCACCGCCTCCGGCTCCATCTGCAGCTTGTACTTCATGTGCACCGGCGAGGTGGAGATGAAGGTGTGGATGCGGAAGGCGCGGGCGTTCTTCAGGGCTTCCGCCGCGCGGTCGATGTCCTTGGTGGCGGCGCGGGCGAGACCGGCGGGCACCGCGTCGTGCAGCCGCCGGGCGATCTCGGAGACCGCCTCGAAGTCGCCCTGGGAGGCGATCGGGAAACCAGCCTCGATCACGTCGACGCCCATCGCGTCGAGGATCTCGGCGACCTGGATCTTCTCGTCGAAGGTCATCGAGGCGCCGGCCGACTGCTCGCCGTCGCGCAGGGTGGTGTCGAAGATCTTGATGCGGTCGCGGGAAGGGGTCGCGGAGGAATTCATCGGTTGGTCCTCGGTATCGGAGCGGCGCGGGGCGGTGAGATCGGTCGTATCCGCCGTCGGCGCCGAAATCGGGTTCGGTTGCCGGTTCGCTGCGTCATCCCCTGAGAGCCCGCCTCCGTGTCGGAGGGCGGTCGGCACTCAGGGGCCGATAAGGAGAAGAAGCGAGGTGGAGAGAAGGGCGAGCGAAGCCGTGGCGCCGTGCGGCGCGTCGATCGTCGGCTGAGAAACGTCTCGCGCGATCATTCCGGTTTCGAGCCTCGTGGTGCTCCGGTCCTCGTGCCGCCGCGGCGTCGAACCTCGACGATGGACGCGACGACGAAGGGTCGCGCGGATGCGTCCGTCGCGACCCTTCAGGAGATACCGGCGATCCGGTCGTCGCGCAAGCGCGATTTTCACGCCACCCGCCGCTCCGGCTGCGCCTTGGAACGCGAGACCACCTCCTCGCCGAAGCGTTCGACCACCGAACGTTCGATCGGCGTCAGGAAGCGAACTCCGGCGGCGTCGTGATCCGCCCACACCACGTCCGCCTCGATCCGCCGCCCGCCGATCAGGATCGTCGCGCGGGTGCCGTGCTCGAGGCCGGGGACCGGCGCGAGGCGCGCCCCGTCGGTCGACAGATCGGCGAGCCGGGTGAGGGTCTCGCGCCCGGCGACGATCACCGTGACCTCGGCCGAACTCGACAGCCGGTCGGTCTCGCGGCGCTCCGCCTTGCGCGTCGCCGCCTCGACGATCGCCGGAATTTCCGCCCGGACCCGGTCGGAGGACCGCCGCATCTGGTCGGAGACCTCGGTGACGCGCTCGGCCGAGTTGGTCGAGCGGCTGACGCGTTCGGCGATGTCGATCATCCGCCGCGCGACGTCGTCGACCGCGGCGTTGGTGTGTTCGACCGAGTTGGAGAAGGTGTTCATCGCCGCGCGCTGCTCTTCCATCGCCGCCGCGATCGCCGAAGAGACGCCGTCGAGGGTGGCGATCTGGTCGGTGACCGAGCCGATCGCCTCGACCGCCCGTTTCGTCGCCGATTGGATTTCGGAGACCTTGCGGCCGATTTCCTCGGTCGATTTGGCGGTCTGGCCGGCCAGTCCCTTGACCTCCTGGGCGACGATGGCGAAGCCGCGTCCCGCCTCGCCGGCGCGCGCCGCCTCGATGGTGGCGTTGAGGGCGAGGAGGTTGGTCTGACCGGCGATGTCGGCGATCGTCGAGACGATCGATTCGATGTCGGCGGTGACCCGGCTGAGCCCGTCGATGGCGCCGCGCGACTGGTCGGCCCGGCCGACCGCGTCGCGGGTCAGGGCCGTCGAACGGGCGATCTGATCGGCGATCTCCGAGATCGCCTGGATCACCTGGGTGGTCATGGCGGCGGCTTCGACGTTGAGCGAACGGGTGGTCTCGGCCGAGCCGGCCGCCTCGTTCGCCGCCGCGTGGACGTTGCGCAGCGTTTCGAGCATGTCGCGCGCCTGATGTTGGACGTCGCCGGAGCCGCGCACGATCTCTTCCATGCCGTCTTCGGTCGCCCGTTCCACTTCCTGCGCCATCGACATCAACACGGCGCGCCGCTCCGCCTCGACGCGGGCGTCCTGGGCGGCGCGATCCGCCTCCAGCACCCGCCGTTCGGCGAGGGCGTCGAGGAAGCCGCGCATGGCGTTGGAGACGCGGCCGATCTCCGAGCGTGCCGGCAGCGGGGCCGGTGCCGCGACGCCGGCGTCGCCACGCGAAATGGCGTCGATGGTCGCCGCCACCCGGCCGACCGGCACGGTGATCGAACGCGACACCGCCAGACCGATCCCGCCGGCGAGCGCCAGACAGGCGACGCCGAGCCCGAGGAAACTGAAGAACAGCCGCCGCGCCACCGCCGAGGCGGTCTCCGCATCGCGTACGATCGCCGCGTCGAGGTCGTCCTCGATCGCCTTCAACTCGTCGACCCAGGTGCTGGTGGTGCTCCACCACTCCTTCGGCGTCACACCGTCGACCATCCGGGTGTCGAGGCCGGAAATCAGGATCCGCCGCAGCGTCTTGAGATCGGCCAGCGCCTTGGACTTGGTCACCCGTTCGATCAGCTCGTCGTGGATGCCGCTCGCCAGCATGCGGAACTCGGCCAGGCGGTCGGTCTGCTTGGCCATGGTCTCGACGAAGGCGCGCCAGCGATCCGGATCGACCCGCCCGGAGGAGACCAGAGCGTTGCCGCTCGCCCGCTCCTGGCCGGCGTATTCCTTGGCGGCCATCAGCGACTGCAGCATCAGCAGCGAGGCGGTGGTGGAATTGTCGTCGACGCTCTTCAACACCTCGGCGGTGGAACGGAAGAAGCCGTCGATCTGGTCGGAATACCAGCGGATCGTCTCCGCCACCGTCAGATCCTGCGCGTCGACCTTGCCGCGCGTCTCGCGCAGTCCGTCGAGATGGCCGTCCGCCTCGGTGAGCGCCGCCTCGATCCGCGACGATCCCGCCGCCTCGGCGGTGGCCCGCCGCAGGGTGAGATAGGCCTGCGCCGCTTCGTCGGTGCGGCCGCGCTGGGCGGCGAGCAGCGACCGGGTCTCCGCAGATTGCCCCTGTGAGGCGATGAAGCCGACCGAGGCGCCGCGCTCGCGTTGCAGCTCGTGCACCAGGGTGGCGATGGTGCGGGACGTCTCCGTGAAGGCGACGACGCGATCGGAATGGACGGCTTCGACTCGTCTTTCCCAGACGAGGAAGCCGATCACCGCCGCCAGCACCGCGAGAGCGGGCACGACGGCGAGGGCGAGACGTTCGGAGATCTTGAGCGACTGCATGGAGCGATACCGGATCGTGGAGTCGCAACCACGATCCGGGCGTTTCCTTAACTTGTGGTTTAAATGCGATTCGCTCGCGATGAGCACTCGGGTCGCATGCCGTTGCGGTAACCGAAGCATCGCGCCTTGCTTCGGCGCCTTCGAGATTTCCTCTGCGAGCACGCCGCGAGCCTCTTCGGAGGCGAAGACGACGCCGGACGACCTCGGCCCGCGACCTCGTTCGGCCGGAGCGGGGCGAGGTGACGCGATCGGCGATCGAGGCGTTTCACGCCGGATTTTCGGGCGTCAGCAGCGTTCCTTCGGCGATTCTCACCGCCGATCCGCCGATTCGGGTCGCCGAAAGCCGGCCTTTGGCGATTTCGATCGTCAGGTCGATCAGGCTCGGCCGACCCATCTCGAAGCCCTGTTCGATGCGCAACCGATGCGCGCCCTCGGTCGGCGCGTCGAAGGCGGCGACCACGCCGGCGAAGGCCGCCGCCGCCGACCCGGTCGCCGGATCCTCGCCGATCCCGAAACCGTGATCGAACATCCGCGCATGGAAGGAGCTGTCGTGCCGTCGCGTTTCGCGACAGTAGACGAACACCGAGAAGGTCTCCTCGCCGCCGATCGCCGCCGACCACAGGCGCGAATCGAGTCGTGCCCGGGCGACCGCGTCGAGCCCGGACAGCGGCACGAAGGCGAAGGGCACGCCGGCGTCGTGGAAGGACGGCACGTGGTTCTCGAACCCGACGTCGGCGGCGTCGACGCCGAGCGCGTCGGCGATCGCGCCCTTGGCCGGCAGATCGCGGGCGACGGCGACGGGCAGGCGCGGCGCGTCGAACTCGGCGTAGGTCGGCCGGGTCGGATCGAGTCGCACCGCCGCCCGGATCGCCCCGACGGTCTCCTCCATCACCACCACCGCGTCGAGGCCGCGATCGGGTTCGCCGAACCGCTCCTCGGCGAGCAGCACGGCGGTGCCGACGGTGGGGTGGCCGGCGAAAGGCAGCTCGCGCGCCGGCGTGAAGATGCGCAACGCCGCCGAATGCCCCGGCTTGGTCGCCGGCCGCACGAACACCGTCTCCGACAGGTTGAACTCGCGCGCGATCGTCTGCATCGCCGCGTCGTCGAGCCCGTCGGCGTCGAGCACGACGGCGAGCGGATTGCCGGCGAAGGGGTGGGCGGTGAAGACGTCGAGGACGACGTAACGGCGACGGATCATGGGAGGGTCTCCGGGTCTCGCCGTTCGGCGGCGATGAGGTCGAGGAGGAGGGGAACGTAGGGCACGGTCGCTTCGTCGGCGAGCCGGTCGGCGCCGCCGACGAGGTCGATCCGGTCGATCTCGTCGTCGCGGGCGGTCGCCTGTCCGGCGACGGCGTGGGCCCGCAATGCTTCGGTCGTCAGCGCCGAGCGGTGGCGGCGGACCAGCGCGACGCGGCCGACGCCGGAGGGCAGCGCCCACCATCGCCGATCGGCCGGAAAGGCGTCGAGATCGAGCCCGACCTCCTCGGCGAGCTCGCGCCGCATGTTGGCGACCGGGTCGAGCCGTCCGTCGACGACGTCCATCGCGTCGAACGACCCCGACGGCGGATAGACGAGGCCGGCGTTGGCGCCGTCGCGGCCCTGGCGCCCGATCAACAGACGCCCGTCGCGACTGGTCACCGCCGCCACCGGGAAGACGTGCGCCGTCGCCGGTCGCTCGAAGCCGACCCGCAGACGATAGAGCAGGGTGGCGAAGTTGGTCGGCCGCGCCCGCGCCGAGAACACCCCGTCGACGATCGCCACCGCCTCGAACAGGAAGGCTGAGCCGTTCCACAGCGCCGGATTGGCGGCGGTGGCGGCGCGCCAATGGGCGGCCACCGCCTCGGCGAGGTCCGGCGTCAGCCCGAGCGGCTCGCCGACCCTGAGGTCGATCGCACGCACGAGGTGGGGACGATCGATCGCCGTCATCGCGTCGCCCCGCCGAGGGTGAGGTCGACCACCACCGGGCAATGATCGGAGGCCTTCGGCCGATCGAAGCCGACCCGCGGATAGCGCGCGAAGGCCGCCGGCGCCGGCCGCATCCGCTCGACCGGCACCCGGTAGGGCAGGCCGGCGCGGATCACCCGCGGGCGGACGTCCGGATTGGCGCGGGCGAGGGCCGGCGAGACGAACAGATGATCGAGCGCGGCGAGTTCGCGCCCCTCCGCCCAATGGTGCGTCCACCGCTCGATCGGCGGCAGCCGCTCGACCAGATCGACGGCGAACCGATCGGCGTGGAACGGATCGCAGCCGGTGGCGTCGACCCGCTCGCAGATCGCCTCGAGCGTCCCCGCCTCGCCCCGCACCAACCGGATGCGATCGCGGAAATCGTTGAGATCGCCGAGGATCGCCCAGTCGGCGGTGGCGGTGCGGGCGCCGAATTTCGCCTCCACCAGCCGCCGCACCGCCCGCGCCTCGGCGCGCCGGACCGCCATGGTGCGCTCGCGCCCCTCGGTCATCGACTTGAAATGGCAGATCCACAGGGTCAGCACCCCGCCGGCGGTCTCGCCCTCGACCTCCAGGGCGTCGCGCTTGACGATGCGGTCGTCGGGCGCCGCACCCCAGCGCCGCAGTTCGTCGTCGAACAGATCGAGATCGCGGTAGGTGAGGGTGGCGTTGCTCATCACCCGGATCGGCAGGCCGCGCCGCGAGGCCACCGCCACGTCGATGCCGCGCCGGTCGTTGCCCTCGAGCAGGGCGAAGTGCTCGTAGGGCTCGTCGAGGGCGCGGGCGAGATAGCGGTCGTGGAACCAACGCAGCGTCTCCAGCCCGTCGACCTCCTGCAGACACAGCACGTCGGCGTCGCAGTCGCGGATCGCCTGCGCCGTCATCTGCCGCTGGTCGTCGGAGATCGCCACCTGCAGCGCCCGCTCGATCAGTCGGCCCTCGGCCTCAGATTCGTGCTCGAACAACCCGACCGCCGGATCCGGAATCCATGCGCCGGTGCGTCGGTCGCGCTCGGCGGAGAACCGCCGCAGCAGATTCTCGACGTTGAAGGTGGCGATCCTCACGCTCATGGAAAACCTCGTCCGGTCGATCCGCCACGAGTAGCGCGAAACGCGTCGCCCGGCGAGGGGGCGCGATCCCGCGCCTCCGCTCGCCTCGACTTTGTCCTAATAGGGAGAACCTTGACGTATTCGTCATCCCATGAGACGGTGCGCGGACCGAAGGATCACGCGTTTCGAGAGAGGTCGATCGTGCTCGACGAAGTGTTGGAAGAGCGTTTGCGCGCGGCGTTGCCCGGCTTGTCCCGTCTCGGCGCGATGGTGCGCTTCGATCTCGGCAAGGACGGGCGTCCGGTTCTCGACGCCCGATCGGCACCGGCCACTCTGTCCGAGGAGAGCGACGATCCGGCCGACTGCACCATCACGATTTCCAAGGAAAATCTGTTGAAGTTGATGGATGGCAAGCTCGATCCGATGCTCGGCTATACGCTCGGCAAGATCCGCGTCGCCGGTTCTCTCGGCATCGCCATGAAGCTCGTCGGCGCGATTTCGTGAGCCGATCGGGATCGTCCTCGAGGTTGACGAATACGTCAATATGATACAGTTGACGTGATCGAGGACGCCGTTTAATTTTCGGAAACGAACGGTGCGCCCGATCTTCGGTGGGGCGGGCGTGCGCGGGGATCGACGAAAGAAGCCGCAAGGCTCGGGGGGAAAAATGAAGGCGTCCAAGAAGAATTGGTTGATGGTCTGCGTTGCGGGTCTGGCGGTGTCGGCGACGGCCGCGGACGCCTTCGCCGCCGGCTTCATGCTGCGCGAGCAGAGCTCGGAATATCTCGGCAACTCCTACGCCGGTTCGGCCGCCAAGGCGCAGAGCCCGGCCACCATCTGGTAC
>JAAYVT010000299.1 GCA_012517025.1 Phyllobacteriaceae bacterium
CGCCCGAAGGAACCTCCTTCAGCATCTTCTTGGTCTTGATGATCGGCAGAGGGCAGTTGAGACCTTTGGCGTCGAGGACCTGGTCGGCCATGACGAATTCCTTTCCATGGGTCGAACTCGACGACGAAGCGGCCGCGAGGCCGCGTCATCCTCGAAATTTCAGATGTACAGATTGATGTCGGACTTCAGCGCGTTTTCCATGTAGGTGGCCGCGCCGCCGAGCGTGATGCCGTCGATCATCTCTTCTTTCTTGAACTCGAAGAGATCCATCGTCATCTGGCAGGCGATCATCTTGACGTCGCACTCGATCGCCATGTCGCGCAGTTCCTCGATCGAGGCCACGCCCTTCTTGGCGATCATGTCCTTCATCATCTTGGTCGCCATGGCGTCGACGCCGGGCAACATGCCGATCAGGTTCGGCATCACCATGTGGCCGCCCATCATCGGCATCGCCATCGCCGGGTTGCCGAGGGTGGTGACCTGCAGGTCGAGTTTCTTCTTCAACAGCGGCAGGCCGTAGAAGGTGAAGAAGAGGGTGACGTCGACGCCCATCGCCGCCGCGGTGGTCGCCAGGATGAAGGGCGGGTAGGCCCAATCCAGCGATCCCTTGGTGACGATGATGGTCATCGACTTGGGGCGGTTGTCGTCTTGTTCGCTCATCGTCGGACAGATCCTCCTGACGTCTGATCCTGCGGTCTTGCCGTCTTTTTCGGCATATTCGCATATCAGAATGCTGCGATGGAAGAGGGGTAGGCCTCGACCGAGTTTGCCGCAAGTATGTGGTTTTGCGATGGAAATCTGCTGCACCGCGGTGGAAGCGAGTGCGAGGACGGGGCGTGAAGATTTGAAATATCGAGTGAAATTCCTCAATGAATCCGTCGTCGTCGCTTCCGACGTCTACCGTCGTGCGGCATACGGACGCAATCACCCGCTCGCCATCCCCCGCGTCGAGACCGCTCTCGACCTCGCTGGAGACCTCGGATGGCTGTCGGGGAGGGGTCGTCCGTCGCCGATCGCGGACTGCGACCTGTTGACGCGGTTTCACACGCCGGCCTGGGTCTCCGCCCTCGCCGAGGCCGATCGGAGCGGCGTCGTCGCCCCGGAAATCCGCGCCCGACACGGGCTCGGCGGGATGGAGAACCCGCTCTTCCGGGGCGTCTTCGAACGCGCCGCGACCAGCGTCGGCGGCTCTTTCGAGGCCGCCCGCCTCGCCCTCGACGGCCGCGTCGCCTACCACCCGGCCGGCGGCACCCACCACGGCCGGCCCGATCGCGCCGCCGGCTTCTGCTATTTCAATGATCCGGTGTTCGCTCTGCTCGGGCTTCTCGATGCCGGGCTCGATCGCGTCGCCTACGTCGATTTCGACGCCCATCACGGCGACGGGGTGGAGGACGCCTTCGCGAGCGACCCGCGCGTGCTGACCGTCTCGATCCACGAGGCCGGGCGGTGGCCGGGCAGCGGCGCCCTCGACGATCGGCGCGAGGGCGGGGCGCGCAATCTCCCGGTGCCGCGCCGACTGAACGATTCGGAATGGGATCTGCTGATCGACGAGGCGGTGCGGCCGGTGCTCGAGCGCTTCGATCCGCAGGCGGTCGTCGTCACCTGCGGCGCCGACGCGCTCGCCGGCGATCCGCTCTCCACCATGGAGATCTCCAATCGCGCGCTGTGGCGGGCGGTGACGGCGGCGATCACGGTCGCGCCGAGGGCCGTGGTGCTCGGCGGCGGCGGCTACAATCCGTGGACGCTCGCCCGCTGTTGGGCGGGGCTGTGGGGCGTGCTCGCCGGATTTCCGCCGCCGGAGGCGTTGCCGGAGGCCTCCGTCGCCCGGCTATCCGCGCTCGATTGCGATCTCGTCGACGAGGAGGATCGCGATCCCGATTGGCTGACGACGTTGGTCGACGCACCGCGTCCGGGGCCGATTCGCGACGAAATTCGCGCGATCGCGGCCACCACGCGAAAACCCTGAGGCAACCGACTGTCCGGACATCCCGCCGCACCTCTTGCGGAATCATTCCGATTGCGGTCCCCTCGGTGGCGGAGTAACGACGAAAACGAAATATCAGAATTTTCGCATGTACTCCGGGAGACGTCGAATGGGCTGGTGGGACGCACTCGCGGCGATCGAGCCGCTCGAGGACGCCGTCTTCGACCGCGACCTCGTCGAGACGATGGAGCGCGCCGCGACCGGGCGCGCGGGGCGAGGGGCGTTGCGCTTCGCCACGCCGACCTTCAAGGAATATGAGACGAGCGAGCTCTCCGGCTGCTCGAAGGCGTCGTTTCCGGCGTTCTCGATCACCGGCTCGGCCTGCGCGCTGAATTGCGAGCATTGCCGCACCGAGATCCTCAAGCCGATGATCCCGGCGCTGCACCCCGAGGAGTTCGATCGCCGCGTCCGCGACATGATCGCGCTCAGGGGGCTCTC
>JAAYVT010000300.1 GCA_012517025.1 Phyllobacteriaceae bacterium
CCGCCGCGTCGAACTCGACGCGGCGTCCGCGGCCCGGCGGTCACGCCGCGCGGGCGTCCACGATCGCGTCGACGAGCCCGGCCCATTGCCGGAAGCCCGCCTCGGTGGAGAAGGTCGCGGCCCGCGCGATCCGCTCCTCCGGCGCGCCGGGATCGTCGAGCGCCGCCTCGAGCCCGCGCGCCATCGCGTCGGCGTCGCCGATCGGCACGATCCGCCCCCAACGACCGTCGCCCAGGATCTCGCGCGGCCCCGCGCAGGCGGTCGCCACGATCGGCAGCCCGTGGGCGAGCGCCTCCGCCACCACCAGACCGAAGGCCTCGGTGCGCGACGGCACCGCCACCACCCGGGCACGCCGATAATAGGCGCAGGGTTCTACGTGACCGACCAACCGCACCCGTTCGTCGAGCCCGAGCTCGGTGATGCGCCGGGCGATGCGGTCCCGCTCCGGCCCGTCGCCGCCGATGAACAGTCGGGCGTCGGGCCGTTCGACCCGCGCGAAGGCGTCGACCAGATCGATCATGCCCTTCTCGATGCTGAGCCGGCCGATCGCCACGATCAGCGGCGGCCGGTCGGCCAAGCGGGTTGCCGAGGCCGCCGCGACGTCGAGATCGAGCGACACCGGATTGTAGATCCGTTGCGTCTTTTCCGGATCGGCGCCCCAGCGCTCGATCAGGTCGGCGTGGAGCCCGTCGGAGACCGCCACGATCCGGCTCGCCGCGCGGTCGAGCAGCGGCATGCCGTAATAGGCGAGGGCGCCGAGCCGGCCGGTCCGCCACTCTTCGAAACCGTGATAGCTGAACACCGTCGGCGTGCCGGTGCGCGCCAGCGTCTGCGCCATCGCCAGCTTGGCGCAGGAGCCCGACACCGCCGCCAGGGCGACGTCCGGCCGCACCTCGCGCAGCAGCGCGGCCAGCCGAAAGGTGCTCGCGGCGTGGTTGGCACCGAGCACCACCAGCCGAGGATTGGTGGTCTCGTCGAGCTCCTCGGTGGGGACGGCGCAGTCGATCGCCATCGTCACGTCGTCGCCGCGCGCGGCGAACCGGCGGGCGATCGTCAGAAACACCCGCTCCGCTCCACCGTCCACGATCGCCCGGGTCGTCAGCAATAGTTTGAGGTTTTTCGCATAGGACATGACGTCGCGACGGCCCGATTCTTCCGGGCGGTCGCGACGAACGCATCTGCCCCGGCCGAGGATAGCTCGAAATGGCGAACCGAAACAATTTGCGCCTGCAAATTTATCTTCCCGCGGCAGGGGTGCGACACTGGCAGACCGGGGTGGTCGAGCGGCTCTCGGCCGGGCCCGGCGTCACCGTCGGCGTGGTGCGGGTCGACGGCGCCGGGGCGATCGCCGGGCTCGACGCGTTGTTCGCCTTCGACCGCCTGTTCGTCGGCCGCGACACCGTCCTCGCCGCCGATCTCGCCGACGGCGCGCCGCTCCCCGGACCACTCGCCGCGCCCGACCTGATCCTCGATCTGGCCGGCGGCGTCGAGGCCGCCGACCTGCCGGTGCTGCGTCCGCTCTGCCTCGGGCGGCCGCCCCTCGTCGGCGCGCTCGCCGCCGTGCTCGCCGATCGCGTCCCGGTCGGCGAGGTGGTGCGCACCGAGCCCGGTGCCGACCCGCGCCCGGTCGAGCGCTGGGCGCTCGCCGTCGAGGAGCGCTCCAACACGCTGCGGGCCGTCTCGCAGATCCTGGCTCGGATCGCCCACATGACGGTGACCGCCGTCGTCGATCGCGACGGTCCGCCGGGATCGCGTCGAGGCTTCGCACCGGCCGCCGCCGACGCCGTGGCCTCGCCGCTCGCGGTGCCGGCGGCGTTCCTGCGTTCGCTCGGCGTCCGGGTCGGCCGGCGCCTCGACCGTCTCGTCCGTGATCCCGTCGACTGGCGCGTGATCACCCGCCTGCGCGATCCGGCCGCCGATCCGCTCGCCCCGGAGCGCGACCCGACGCCGTTCCGCACCCTCGTCGACGACGGCGGACGGTTCTACGCCGATCCGTTCGTCCACCGCGAGGCGGGGCGAACCTGGCTGTTCGTCGAGGAGTTTCCCTACGCCACCGGACGCGGCGTGCTCTCGGTGGCGGAGATCGCCGCCGACGGCACGATCGGCACGCCGCGGCCGTTCCTCGAACAGGGCTGCCATCTCTCCTATCCGCAGGTCTTCGCCGCCGACGGCGAGATCTGGATGGTGCCGGAGACCTCCGGGCGACGCACCGTCGAGCTGTGGCGGGCGGTCGCCTTCCCCGATCGCTGGGAGAAGCACGCCGTGCTGGTCGACGACGTCGACCTCGGCGACGCCACCCTGCTGCGCCGCGACGACGGATGGTGGATGTTCGGATGTCGCCGCGAGCCGGGTTGCTCGAGTTGGGACGCGCTGGAGATCCGACACGCGCCGGCGTTGATCGGGCCGTGGCGCGAGATCGCGCCCGCGCCGGCCAAGGTCGACGTCGCCACCGCCCGGCCGGCCGGGGCGATGATCGTCGCCGGCGGCGCTCTGCTGCGCCCGACGCAGAACTCTTCCGCAGGTTACGGTTGTGGGCTCGGGCTGGCGCGGGTCGATCGTCTCGGCCGCGACGGCTTCGCCGAGACCGAACTCCGGCGCCTCTTCCCGCCGGCCCCGATCGCCGGTCTGCACACCTGGAACCGCGCCGCGACGCCGACCGGTCTCGTCGAGGTGATGGACGTCTTCGCGCGCGCCGCGGATCTGGGGACCACCCGGCGGTTCGCCTTCGAGGCGATCGGACCCGACCGACTTTTCGAAACATGATTTATCGTTCCTTAAACGCTTTGACGTCTCCTGAACGACGAAACGGGGAGGGCGATCGCGGATCGCCCCTTCGCCCCAGCGACAGAACTCCCGCGCCCGCGCGCGAGGACGGCCGACGGCGGTGAACAGATGTCGATTTTCCAGAAGCTGACGCGACGGCTGCCGGCGCGAGACCGGGCGGCGCCCCGTCCGACGCCGGTTTCGACCCCGGTTTCGGCCGAGCACGTCGACCTCGCCACGGTGTTTCGCCTGCTGCGCGCCCGTTGGGGCACCATCGTGGTGGTGCTCGCCCTGTTCGTCGGCGCCGCCTTCGCCTACGCCGTGACGACGCCGAAGACCTGGCGGACCTCGGCCCGCGTCCTGCTCGATCCGCGCGACAAGCAGATCGTCGGCAGCGACGTCGGCCGGCAGGTCCAGGGCATGGAATTGGGCTGGGTCGAGACCCGGCTGGAGCTGGTGAAGTCCTACGACACGCTGGCCGAGGTGGTGAAGCGGGAGAACCTGATCGACGATCCGGAGATCCTGTCGCCGGCGGCGCGCGCCGCCGCCGGCGATCAGGCGATCGCAGCCGCGGTGCGCGATCTCTCCGACATGGTCCTCGTCGAGCGTCCCAAGGAGAACGCCCTCATCGACGTGACCGTGACCTCGCGCTCGCCGGAGAAGGCCGCCCGTCTCGCCAACGCCGTCGCCCGCGCCTACGTCGACGGTCTCGCCGCCGCCAAGGTCGATCAGGTCGAGCACGCCAACGCGCTCCTCGCCCGTCAGGTCGACGAGATGCGCTCGAAGATGCTGGAGGCGGAGGCCCGGGTCGAGAACTACAAGCGCGACCACGGCATCGCCATCACCCGCGGCAACCTCGTCGAGGAGGAGACGCTGCGCCAGTCGAACGAGAACCTGATCGCGGCGCGGCTGAAGATGCAGGAGGCGCGCGAGCGCTCCGAGCGGCTCGATCAAGCCCTCAAGAGCGGCGATCCGACCGTGCTTTCGCAGAACGACACCATCGGTTCGGCGGTGATCAGCCGCCTCAAGATCGAGGCCGCGATGGCGGCGCGCCGCAAGTCCGAACTCGAGCAGACCCTCGGTCCGCGTCACCCGCGCGTCACCTCCGCCGCCGCCGAGGTCGAGCGCAGCCGGGCTCAGGTGGCCGAGGAGGTCAAGTCCCTCGCCGCCACCGCCGATCTCGACTATCAGGTCGCCCGCGCCAACGAGGACAACGCCCGCAAGGCGCTGGAGCGCGCCCAGGCGCGTCTGTCCGACGTCTCCCAGGCGGCCGTCGGTCTGCAGGAGCTGGAGAACGAGGCCAACGCCCGCCGCGAACTCTACAAGACCTTCGTCTCGCGGATGGAGGAAACCACCCTCCAGCGCAACACCCAGGTCTCCGACGCCCGCATCGTCTCGCCGGCGCAGGTTCCGCTGCGGCCGTTCTCGCCGCGCGCCGGCCTCGCCATGGCGCTCGCCGTGGTCGCCGGCCTCGGCACCGGCATCGGCCTCGCGCTGCATCGCGGCCGCGCCCTGTTGCACCCCGTCCATCCGATCGCCCCGGTCCCGACCGCCGTCGAACCGCCGGTCGTCCCCGCCGCACCCACCGTCGAGCCGACCGCCGACCCCGATCCCGCGCCCGACGTCGCGCCGGAACCCCGCGCCGAGACGCCCGCGTCCGTCGTCGCGACGGCGGAGCCGATCGCCGCGACGCCCGTGGAGCCCGTCGTCGCGGCGCCCACGCCGCAGGACGACCACCCGATCCACGCGGCCACCCCCACGGAGGCCGTCGCCCCGGCGGTCGAGGTCGCACCGCCCGCCGCTCTCGCGGTCGACGTGCCGGCGTCGCCGGAACCGCTGGCCGAGCCGCCGGCCGACGCCGCCGTCCGTGCCGAACCGCGCCGGACCACGCTCGCCGTGCCGCTGGAGGCTCTCGCGCGCCTCGGCCTCGGCGGCGAGACCGGTGGCGGCGTCGCCGCCCTGGTCGAGACGGCGGCCGGCACCCCCGACGAAGTCGCGCTCGCTCGCTTCACCCGCCTCGCCGACGAGCTGCCGACGTCCGCTCGCCCCTGTGTCCGGGTGATCTTCTCCAACTCCGTGCCGACGTTGCTGACCGCCGCCGTCGCCCACGGCCTCGCCCGGGTCGGCGGCGAGACCGCCCTGATCGATCTCGCTCACGAGGGCTCCGCCTTCGATCCGCTGTTCGAGGCGGGAACTCCGCTCGCTGTCGATGCGACCGCCGCCGAGGCGTGGGAACGGGTCGAGGTCGCCGGCCTGTGCCTGGAGCGCCCGCTCGATCCGGTCGTCGCCGGCGATCCCGCCCTGCGGGTCGACTTGCGCGGCGACATCGCCGAGCTGCGGGCGCGCGGCCGCGACGCCGTGATCCACCTCGGCCGGACGCCGACCGCGGCGCTGCTCTTCGACTGTGCCGCCGAGGCCGACCACGTCGTCGTGGTGATCGACGAGAAGGACCTCGCCGGCCGTCGCGTCGCCGACGAGATCGCGGTGATGGGGGGGCTGGTGCCGCATTTCGACGGAGTCGTGGTGCTGGCCCATGCCCCGGAAGATTCGTGCCGTCCGCTTCCCGACGCCTCGCGTCGCGCCGCCGGCTGAGCGAGCGGAGGTCGTCGATGATCCTGGTCGATCACACCCACCTCGGCCGCACCGTCACCGGTCTCGAGCGCATCACGCTGGAGCTCTTCGATCCCTCGGCGCTGGCGCCGCTGCCGATCCGGCCGATCCGCGCCGCCGGCCGTGCCGGGTTGATTTGGGCGCAACAGGTCGAGATCCCGGCGCGCCTGGCGCTGCATCCGCGCGCCCTGCTGCTCGCCCCCGGCTTCCCGCCGTCGATCCCGGCGAGCCTGTTCGGACGGCGGGTGGTGCCCTACGTCCACGACTGCTTCCTGATCACCCGGCCGCAGGATCTCAATCGCCGCGCTGCGCTCTACATGGCGCCGGCCTTCCGCCGCGCCGTCGCGACGCTGCCGTGGTTCCTGGTGAACTCGCGGACGACGGCGGGCGAGCTGCGCGGCTTCTGCCGGCCCGACGCCGAGATCACCCTCTATCGGCCGATCGTCCGCGACGTCTTCGCCATCGGCGCCGAAGCTTCGGCGCGGGCCGCCAACGCCCGCCGGGTCGAGAAGGGCGGTCGCCTCGATCTGATTTCGATCGGCACCATCGAGCCGCGCAAGAACCTCGCCGCCGCCGCCGAGATCGTCGCGGCGCTGCGTCGGCGTCACGGCTGGGACGCCCGCCTCCATCTCGTCGGCCGCGTCGGCTGGGGCGGCGAGGCGGAGCGGCTGAAGGAGTGCGAGGGCGTCGTCCTGCACGGCTACGCCGAGCCCGACCGCGTCCGCGAGCTGCTCGCCGCCTCGCACGTCTTCCTGTCGACCTCGCACGACGAGGGGCTCGGTCTGCCGCTGCTCGAGGCGCAATACGCCGGTCTGCCGATCGTCGCCCCCGACAAGCCGGTGTTCCGCGAGGTGCTGGGGGAGTCCGGCCGCTTCGTCGATCCGGCCGATCCGCAGGCCGCCGCCGCCGCGATCGATGCGCTGGTGCGCCGTCCCGGCGCCTTCGCTCAGGCCGCCGCCGACGCCATGGCCAACGTCGCCCGGTGGAACCGCGAAGCGGAGAGCGACCGCCGCGATCTGATCGATCGCTTGCGCCCGTGGGCGTGAGGCGACCGCGCGCCGTCGCTCAGGCGGCGCGTACGCGCCGGCGGGTGCGCTTCGCCGGCGCCTGGGTCGTCTCGGCGACGCAAGGGTCGAGCGCCGCCGTGGTGCCGTCCGCGAGCGCCTCGATGCAGGCGCGGATGCGCGGATCCTCGGCGATCAGGCGATCCGCCTCCTCGGTGGTGAGACCCTGCAGGAGGGGACACCGGGTGGGGTCGAAGACGCCCTTGGTTTCCGGGCCGAATTGTTCCGCGCACATGGGGATGCTCTCGACTGGTCTCGAGCGGTCGTTCGCCGACCGTCTCCGGTTGATCAGGGAAGGCGTGCTTCCCCCGTCTCCCGTTTCTGACACGTCGGCCGCCCGGCGATCAACCACGCGTTCCGTCCCGTGACCTTTCCGCGCGCCGTCGCCGGCCGCGGCGGCGTCACGGACCGAGGTGTTCGCCGACCCAGCGCAGGATCTGCGGCGCCGACAGCGCGCCCGATTGTCGCGCCACCTCGCGGCCGTGCCGGAGCAGCACCAGCGTCGGGATCGAACGGATGCCCCAGCGCGCGCCGGCCTCCGGATTCGCCTCGGTGTCGAGCTTGAGCAGGCCGACGCGCGGCGCCAGCAACCCGGCCGCCTCGTGGAAGGCCGGCGCCATCATCCGGCACGGCCCGCACCACGGCGCCCAGAAATCGACCAGCAGCGGCAGGTCGGACCGTTCGGCGTGACGGGCGAGCGTCGGCCCGTCGACGCCGAGCGGCTCGCCGGAAAACAGCGGCGCCCGGCAGGACGGACACCGCGCCTCGCGCCAATGGGTGTCGAGCTTCTCCCGCACCAGCCGGTTGACGGTGCCGCAATGCGGACAGACGACGTGGACGTGCATGGAAACCTCCGGCTCCCCGGGGGTTCGCGCCGCGGGGACGTTCCCACATGTCGGAACGACGACGGTCGCGATCAAGATCCGGCTCGCCGACACATGCGGAATTTCGCATGAACGGCGGGGCGACGCGGGGCGTCGAAGACTCGTCGCTTCGAGGAAAGGCCCGTCGGGATCGGGCGGATGCGGATGGTCGGAGTGGCAGGATTTGAACCTGCGACCCCCTCGTCCCGAACGAGGTGCGCTACCAGACTGCGCTACACTCCGTGACCGCGAGGCGCTGTATATAGACCTCGATCCGCCCCCGCAAGTCCTATTCGAAGCCTGTGGAGAAACCGCCGGGGCGGTCGGCGCGCGCGAGCACGGCGGCGATCGGTTGCCGTGCGGCGGCGAAGTTGCTATGGGGTGGCCCGTCGCGACGGGGTCGCTCCCGTCGGCGCTGGGGCGTCGCCAAGTGGTAAGGCAGCGGATTTTGATTCCGCCATCCGTAGGTTCGAATCCTGCCGCCCCAACCAGCCTTCTTCGTGCCGTCGGAGAGCCCGCCGGGCGCCGTGGATCGCGGCGATGCCGAAGCTGAGGTCGCGCCAACCGACGGCGTCGAAGCCGGCCGCCCGCACGATCTCGGCGAAGCGCGACTGATCCGGGAAGCGGCCGATCGATTCGATCAGATAGCGATAGGCCTCGATCTTGCCGGAGACCAGCGCGCCGAGCAGAGGAATGGCGGTGCGCGACCACAGCCCGTAACCCGGCGCCAGCCACCGCCGCGGCGTCGAGAATTCGAGGCAGAGAAAGCGACCGTCGGGCCGCAGCACCCGCCGGATCTCGGTCAGCGCCGTGTCCATCGCCGTCACGTTGCGGATGCCGAAGGCGACGGTGACGAGGTCGAAGCTCGCGTCGGCGAAGGGCAGCGCCTCCGCCTCCGCCTCCACCCATTCGATCGCCGCTCCACCCGGTCGCGTCCGCCCGACCGCCATCATCTCCGCCGACGGGTCGGCGACGGTGACGCGGGCGCCGGCCCGCGCCAGCGCCAGGGCGACGTCGCCGGTGCCGCCGGCGAGGTCGAGCGCCCGTTCCCCCGGCCGCGCCGCGGCGAGCCCCACCAGCCGGCGTTTCCACAGACGGTGGATGCCGAGGCTCATCAGGTCGTTCATCAGGTCGTAGCGCGGCGCCACCGCCCGGAACGTGGCGCGCACCCGCGCCCGCCGCTCCTCCGGGGAGACCGCGTGCCGCCCGAAGGTTCGCCCGAGCGGATCGCGCGGCGCGTTCCCCGCGCTCACGACCGTGCCTCCATCGCCGAGCGGATCTTCTCGGCGAGGCGGGCGCCGCCGAGATTGTGCGGGAAGCGCCCGGCCGAAGCGCCGTCGGGATCGGCGAGCATCAGCACCGCCGTGTGGTCCATCAGATAGGGTCGGCCCTCGCCGACCTCGACCTTGGCGTATTTCACCCGCCAAGCCTTGGCCATCGCCGCCAACTGGTCCGAGCTCGGCGTCAGGCCGACGAGGCGGGGGTGGAAGAAGGCGACGTAGTCCTTCATCACCTCCGGCGTGTCGCGCTCCGGATCGACGGTGACGAACACCGGCGAGATCTTCTCGGCGAGCGGCCCGAGCGCGTCGAGCGCCTCGGCCATCGTCTGCAGCCCGAGCGGACAGACGTCCGGGCAATGTGTGTAGCCGAAATAGACCAGCCGCCACCCTGGAAAATCGGTCTCGCCGGCCGGCCGGCCATCGGAGCGCAGGCCGAGGAGAGGCAGCCCGGCGGCACGCGCCGGCCGGACGGCGAGGGCGAAGGGGATCATGGCGGAGAAGGCGAGAATCTCGCGGCGGGACGGCATCGGCGTCTCCTCCCGGTGAGCGATCGCGGGGCGGTCCGGCGACGGCGGACCGGTTCGGGAGGCGACCCTAGACGGCTCCGCGTCGCGACGCCTTGACGGATGTCGGCGCATCCCCTCGTCTCCCGCCGCCCCGCCATGCGATCGTGGCCGATCGCCCACTGGGCGTGGCACGTCGGGCGTCCACGCGCTAAGTAGGATACCGAAGGCGAGCGGGACGCGCCCCCGCCCGTGGCGATTCGATCCGACGGAGCCGGGCCGTTGACCTCTCTTTCTCCTCACGCCGTGTTTCTCGACGCCGCCGACCTGGCCCGCGTCCGCGAAGTGCCGTTGTTCCGTCACATGGACGCGGACGTCGTCGCCGCGGTGCTGTCGGGGGCGGTGCCGCGCCGGTGGGATCGCGGCACCACCGTGCTCGTCCAGGGCGACGAGGCGGAGGCCTTCTATGTGATCCTCGAGGGCTGGGTGAAGCTCTACCGGCTGTTGCCGGACGGCTCGGAGGCGGTGGTCGCGGTCATGACCATCGGCGAGAGCTTCGCCGAGGCGGTGATGTTCATGGGCGGCCGCTATCCGGTCGCCGCCGACACCGTCACCGAGGCGCGCCTGTTGCGCATCGAGGCGACCACTCTGCGCGCCGCGATGAAGGCCGACGGGCGCGTCGCGATCGCGCTGCTCGCCTCGATCGCCCATCACACCGCCACCTTGAGCGAACAGCTCCACCTCATCAAGGCGCTCGCCGCCCCCCAGCGCGTCGCCGACTTCCTGGTGGTCGACGCCCGCCGCACCCACGGCCCCGACGTCCGTGGCCGCGTCGCGCTGCGCCTGCCCTACGACAAGGCGCTGATCGCCCGTCGCCTCGCCATGACGCCGGAGAGCTTCTCGCGCGCCCTCGCCACGCTGCGCGCCCACGGCGTCACGGTCGCCCGCGACACCGTCGAGATCGCCTCGCTGTCGCGCCTCGAGCACTACGCGCGCGAGAGCGGTCGATGACCGAGGAAGACCGAGCATACGAAGAATACGAAGAATACGAAGAATACGAAGAAGAAGAGGGGGAAGTCCGATGGACGGCGCGGATTTTCAAGTGGTTCGGCGAAATATGTTGTTTCGCGGCATCGACGAGGCCCTGGCGCTCGAGTTGATCGGCGATCGCGCCCCGCGCGCCTTCGCCAAGGGGCAGGTGCTGTTCCTCCAGGGCGACCGGGTCGACGGTCTGCATCTGGTGATTTCCGGCTGGGTGAAGCTGTTCCGGGCGTCGGAGGAGGGGGTCGACACCGTGGTGGCGATCCACGGCGCCGGTCAGAGTTTCGGCGAGGCCGACACCCTGCTCGGCATGCCGGCGCACGCCGGCGCCGAAGCGGCCTGCGACGCCCGCGTGCTCGTCCTCGACGCCGAGCGGTTGCGCGCCCGCCTCACCGCCGATCCGGACGTCGCCTTCCACATGCTGGCCTCGGCCTCGGCGCATCTGCGTCTGATGGTCGAGGAGTTGGAGCGGCTGAAGAGCCTGCCGGCGGTGCGCCGCATCGCCGGCTTCCTCGCCGACCTGTGCGGCGATCGCCGCGGCCGGGTCGAGATGGAGTTTCCCTACGAGAAGACGTTGATCGCCGGCCGCCTCGGCATGACGCCGGAGAGCTTCTCCCGCGGTCTCGCCAAGTTGCGCGCCCACGGCGTCGGCGTCGATCGCGAGAAGGTTTCGATCGCCCGGGTCGAGGCCCTGCGCACGCTGGCCCGGGGCGAGGCCTGACGGCCGCGCCCCCGAGGGCTCAGGCGGTGGTGTCGAGCACCAACGCCGCCGAACTCGTCGAACTGGTCGAGCCGCTCGACGAGTAGGTCGACGAACTCGACTGCGACTTCAGCGCCGCGAGGAAGTCGTCGAGCACGGTCGAGCTCGACGACGACGAACTGCTCGACGAGGTCGAACCGCTCGACGCGGCGTCGCCTTCCGGCGGAGGCGGAGGCGCACCGGCGCCACCCTGCGGCGCGGCGTTCTCGAACACTTTCGACAGCTCGCTCGCCTGATCGGAGGTGAGGGTGCCGGACTTGACCTGATCGTCGATCAGGCTCTGGATCTTGCTCTTCATCTCGTCGGGCGACAGCGGCGAAGACGAACCGGACGACGCATCCGACTGCATCGCCTGATCGATGGTGTCGAGCGCATCCGACAACGCGCTCTCGTCGCTCGAGGAGACCGCACCGCTCGAGACTTCGCTCTCGAGCTCCTTCTGCAACCGCTCCTGCATCGAGATCTGCTGCGGCTGGGACGTGAGGGAAGAAATCGTAGACATTCTTGTCCGCTTTCTTTCTACATGCGAATACGTCGTCGCATTCGTCGACGTCAGTTGAAGGCGGGCGAATTGATGAAATGTTAAACCAGGAATGCAACGTATGTCTTGATGTTTCCTGCTTCGAGGTGGAAACATACGGAAACAAAAAAACAGGTGCGAAAAGCCGCCGCTGTGGCAAGAGACGGACATGTACGTGACGCCTCACATCCTCGTCGTCGAAGACGATCGCGAGATCAGCGCGCTGGTGGCGCGCTATCTCAGGACCAACGACTGCCGTGTCGCCGTGGCGGCGGACGGACGCGAAATGGATCGGCAACTCGCCGACGGCCATTTCGATCTGATCGTCCTCGACCTGATGCTGCCCGGCGAAGACGGTCTGTCGATCTGCCGACGCATCCGCAAGACCAGCCGCCTGCCGATCGTGATGTTGACGGCGAAGAGCGACGAGCTCGATCGCATCGTCGGCCTCGAGCTCGGCGCCGACGATTATCTCGCCAAGCCCTTCAATCCGCGCGAACTGCTCGCCCGCATCCGCGCCGTGCTGCGCCGCTGCGAGACCGACGACGAGCGCGACGCCGCCGAGGTGGCGAAGGTGCATCGCTTCGCCGGCCATCGCCTCGACGTGCTGGCGCGGCGGCTGGAGAATCCGGAGGGCGCGGAGGTGGCGCTGACCGGCGCCGAGTTCGACCTGCTCCTGGTGCTGGTCGAGCGGCCGGGGCGGGTGTTGTCGCGCGATCGTCTGCTCGATCTCACGCAAGGCCGGGCCGCCGGCCCGTTCGAGCGCTCGATCGACATTCTCGTCAGCCGGATCCGGCGGAAGCTGGAGCTCGATCCGCACCACCCGGAAGTGATCAAGACGGTGCGGTCGGGCGGCTACATGTTCGCCGCCGAAGTCGAGAGCTCATGACGCGCCTCTTCCGATCGTTCGCGCCGCGCCGCATCGCCGCCCAGTTGGTCCTGGTGGTGATCGCCTCGGCGCTGCTGATCCAGATCATCGCCGCCGCGTCCTTCTTCCTGCTCCGTCCGCTCGAGCACGAAAATCTCGTCCACATCGACGCCCTCATCCGCTTCGTCGCCGATCTGCCGGCCGGAACGGTGCGCCACGAGCGCCTCGCCGAGCTGCGTCACGCCTTCCCCGAACTCGGTCTCGACCTCGCCGCCGCCGAGCCCGCCGACGCCAAGCCGCTGGCCGGGGTCGGTCGTGAGTTGCGTCCCTTCGGCCCCCTGCTCGACGACGTCGAGCCCTGGGTGACGGCGATCCGGATGATCGAGGGGAAGGGGGCGACGCCGAAGCTCGCGGTCGGCCTGCCCGGTGGCGAATGGCTGCTGGTGACGTTGACGATGCCGGATTTCCGCCCGCCGCCGCCCTTCGCGGTGCCGCTGTTCGCGGTCATCGCCTTCGCGTTGATCTCCTCCGGTCTGCTCGCGGTCTGGGCGGCGCGCGGCTTGGTGCGGCCGCTGCGCGCGCTCGCCGCCGCCGCCCGCGACTTCGACATCGAGCGCGATCCGAGCCCGCTCGCCGACGACGGGCCGGAGGAGGTGCAGGTCGCCTCGCGCGCCTTCGACGGCATGCGCCGGCGCATCCGCGACCTCGTCGAGGACCGCACCCGCATGCTCGCGGCGATGGGACACGATCTGCGCACGCCGATCACCCGTCTGCGGCTGCGCAGCGAATTCGTCGGCGACGAGACGTTGAAGGCGGAGTTCCTGCGCGATCTCGGCATGATGAGCGACATGGTCGAGGGCGCGCTGACCTATCTGCGCGAGGGCCGGCACGCCGAGAAGCCGGCGCTGGTCGATTTGTCCGCCCTGATCGGCACGGTCTGCGACGGCGCCGCCGACCTCGGCCGCGACGTCGCCTACGAGGGCCCCGGCCATCTCGCCCGCCGCGTCCGGCCGCAGGCGCTGACCCGGGCGCTCACCAATCTGGTCGACAACGCCCTGAAATACGCCGAGCGCGCCCGTGTCCGGCTGACGCCGGTCGAAACGGGGTACGTGATCGAGATCGAGGACGATGGACCGGGCATCCCGGAGGCCGATCGGCAGGCGATGCTGCGCCCCTTCGTGCGCGGCGACGCCGCCCGCAACCTCAACCAGTCGCAGGGCTTCGGTCTCGGTCTGGCGATCGCCCGCGCCTCGGTGGAGGGGCACGGCGGCACGCTGACGCTGGCGCGGTCGGCGCTGGGCGGATTGTCGGTGCGGATCGAGTTGCCCGACGACGTGCGCTGACGCGTCGGGCGGGAGGCGCCGATCGGCGATCAGGCACGGGTCGGGCGCGAGCCCTCGGCGCGCGCGCCGCGCGCCACGCCGTCGTCGGGGACCACCACCGGGGCCTCGGCGAGGCGCATGGCGCCGATCACCAGCGCGACGAAATAGCCGACCTGCAGAGCGACCACGCCGACCGTGGTCATCAACACGCAGCGGCCGACCGAGACGACGCCGCCGACGCCGAGACCGGTGCCGATCACCATCGCCGCCAGGCACAGCCAGACGAGCAGGCGAACGTTGAAGCGCAGCCCGGCGACCACCCCGGTGAGCAACGAGAGACAGACCAGCAGCGACACGAATTCATCTCCCTGCATCGTTCCCTCCACATTCCGCCGAAACGGTTAACCGTCCGTTGACGGGGCGGGATCGCTCGCCGAACCGACCGGACCGGCGACGATTCCACCGCCTCGCCGGCACGATGGCGTCGCGCGGCCTAAGGAAATCTTACCAGGGGTGGGTCGCGCCGGAGCTCGCGTCGAGAAGGTGAACGAACCTCCGGCACCGGCCGTTCAATTCGCCGCATCGGCGCGAATCGCCGTGTCGGCGGGCGCGTCTCGCCGGCGACGTCGCGGCGACGCTCGACTCCTCCCCGACCGATCCGTCTCGGGCGAGGGATGATCGCGGCGTTCGGCGGTCGCGGGTCAGGCGACCGAATGGTGATGCATGAAGTGCTTCAGCGTCACGTAGAGCGAGGCGGCGTGCGGTCCGTCGTTGCGGCCGAGCGCCTCGCGAATGTCTTCGACGATCATCTCGTGGACGCGGCTTGCGCCGTTCGCCTGATGCAGGAGATAGTCGCCGAGAGCGGCGGCGGCCACCTCGGGAATGTGCTCGTGTTCGGCGATCGCTTCGATCTCGTCTTCCTCGAGATCGGTGAGACCGACGATGTCTTCCATCGAGATCATGGCTCGTCCTCCCTCCGTCGATCGGATGAAGGAACATTTACCATGAATCCTCGGCGGGAAATCGAGTATTCGTCGAGACGACTGTGATTTCGCGAGAAATACCGAGGAGTGACAGATTTGAATACCGCATCTCTCTCGATCGAGGTCTTGCGCGGCGGTCACGTCGAGAGCCGTCACGCGGTCGACTTCGTGGTGGTCGACGCCGACGGCGGCCGGGTGGCGGCGCGCGGCGACGTCGGGCGGCCGGTCTTTCCGCGTTCGGCGATCAAGGTGATCCAGGCGCTGCCGCTGGTCGAATCGGGGGCGGCCGACGCGCTCGGCTTCTCCGACCGCGAGCTCGCCTTCGTCTCCGCCTCGCACAACGGCGAACCGGAGCACGTCGCCGCCGCCCGCGACCTGCTCGCCCGCGTCGGCCGCGACGAGACCTGTCTCGCCTGTGGGCCGCAGTGGCCGAGCCGCGAGGAGGATCGCGGCGCGCTGCATCGCGCCGGGCGCGGCCCGTCTCGACTGCACAACAACTGTTCGGGCAAACACGCCGGCTTCGTCTGCGCCGTCTGTCATCAGGCGATCGACCCGACCGGCTACGAGCGCATCGATCATCCGCTGCAGCGTCAGATCGCCGCCGCCCTCGCCGACGTCACCGGCGTCGACCTCGCCCGCGCGCCGGTCGGCATCGACGGCTGTTCGATCCCGACCTGGGCGATCCCGCTCGACGCGCTCGCCCACGGCTTCGCCAAGTTGACCACCGGCGTCGGCCTCGAGCCGGGGCGCGCCGCCGCCGCCGCCCGTCTGCTCGCCGCCGCCCGCGCCCACCCCTTCATGATCGCCGGCACCGGTCGGGTCTGCACCGATCTGATCGAGGCCTACGGCGGGCGGATCTACGTCAAGGTCGGCGCCGAGGGCGTCTATGTGGCGAGCCTGCCGGAGGAGGGGCTGGCGGTGGCGCTGAAATGCGCCGACGGCGCCACCCGCGCGGCGGAAGTGGCGGTCGCCACGATCGTCGCCGCCCTGACCGGCCGGCTCGAGGATCCCGCGCTGGCCCGCTTCCTGCGCCCGCCGATCGAGGATCGCAACGGCGCGACCGTCGGCGAGCTACGCTGCGCTTCGCCGGACCTCGCCCGCGGCAGCCGGTAGGTCGTCGCGGATCCGCATGTTCGCCCAGACGCCGCCGAGCACCAGCGCCATGCCGATCGCCTGCGCCGGGGTCGGCGTCTGGCCGAGCACCACGACGCCGAGGACGACGGCGGTGACCGGGCTCAGGAACCCCAGCGGCGCCACCGCCGCCGGTTCCAGCCGCGCCAGCCCACGGAACCACAGCCAGTAGGTGAAGGCGGCGCCGATCAGGCCGAGATGCAGGTAGCCGACGAGGTTGAGGAGCGTCGGCGGCGGTGGCGCCGGCTCGACCACCAGCGCCACCGGCAGCAACAGCAGCCCGCCGGCGACCAACTGCCATGCGGTGACGGTGAGCGGCCCCTCGCTCGGCCGCCACCGGCCGTCCAGCACCGTGCCCGTCGCCATCGACGCCGCGCCGAAGAGCGAGGCGGCGACGCCGATCCCGTCGAGCGACGCCGACGGCGTCAGCACCAGCAGCGCCACCCCGACCATCCCGACCACCCCGAC
>JAAYVT010000301.1 GCA_012517025.1 Phyllobacteriaceae bacterium
CGTCGGAGCCGGAGCGGCGGGTTCGGCCGGCGGCGACGGGGGTGTCACGGGCTTGGCGGCTTCCGCCGGCGGCGACGGAGGCGTCTCCGGCTTCACGGCTTCCGCCGGAGCGGCGGGCTTCGCCGGCTCGGCCACCGGCGGCTTCGGTGCCGACGATCCCTGCACCTGCGGGGTGGCGGGGACGAACACCGGCCCCGGCGTCGGCGGCGGCGGCACCACCACGGGAGCCGGTCCGGGCGGCACGACCACCGGCGGCACCGGCGCCGGCGGGGTCGCCGGGATCGGCACGCCGGTCGTCTGCGGCACCAGGATGGGGGCGGGCGCGACCGGTTGCGTCGCCACCGGCGGCGTCGCGCTCGGCATCGACGTCTGCGCCGCCGCGCCGCCGGACGCCAGAACGAGCGCCGCGATCATACTCCCGACTTGCCGCCGCATCGCCGCAACTCCCCTCGATCGGTTGCTCTCGTGCCCGATTCGCGTGGCGGAGCATGGACCGGAACCGAGCCGCTTCCCAGGCCCGACGTCGCGGTCGCTCCCGCTTTGCGGCGACCTGTTGCCGATCCACACGTCGTCCCGTACCGCCGAGATCGGGGCGGATCGTCGGTCAGGGGGCGCCGAGCGGGCGCGGATCGACCGCCGCCCACGGATGGGCGGGCCCGACCGCGCAGATCCGCTGGACCACCTTCGGCGTGGTGCCGTGGCGGCTCGGCACCTCGCCCTGTTCGAAGGCGACGACCACCAGCCCGTCGATCAGCGTCGGGCTCAACAGCTCGTTGGACTTCAACAGGAACGCCGGGTTGGACGGCTTGCCGTGCCGCTCCTGGCCTTCCGAAAAGGTCTGGTAGAGCAACATCCCGTCCGCCGCAACCATCGCCCGCAGCAACGGGAAGAGCGGCCGAAACAGATAGTTGGTGACGATCACCCCGGCGAAGCGGCGATCCCCCGTCGGCAGGACGAGGCCACCCTCGCGTTCGAGGTCGTGACCGAAAATCTCGACGTCGGCGCGTCCGGCGAGATCGGAAAGACCGGAGGGGTCGCGATCGATCCCGACCCCCGGATGGCCGAGCGACAGCGCCCGTCGGAGATGCCGGCCTGCGCCGCAGGCGACGTCGATCACCGCGCCCCCCGGCACCACCCCCGGCAGGAACCGTTCGATCCAGTCCGAGGCCCGCCCGTGTCCGTGCGGGTTGATTCCCGTCGCCACCGTCTCCGTCTCCGTCACCGTCGTCTCCCGCCGCACTGGCCTTTTCGACCGACTTTCGCCATATGTGGAACGATCGGCGCGGGACCGCCATGCGGCCCGACGTCTCGACGTCCGGAGCGACCATGACCACCGCGATCCCCTTTCGCAAGATGAACGGGCTCGGCAACGACTTCCTCGTGCTCGACGCCCGCGCCGGCAGCCCGCGCCTCGCGCCGGAGGAGATCGCGCGCCTGGCCGATCGCAAGACCGGGATCGGCTTCGATCAGATGATCACCATCGAGCGCTCGCCCGCCGGCGCCGACGCCTTCATGCGCATCCACAACGCCGACGGCGGCGAGGTTTCGGCCTGCGGCAACGCCACCCGCTGCATCGGTTGGGTGCTGATGAAGGAGAAGGACGCGCCCGCCGTCACCATCGAGACCCGCGCCGGCCTGCTCTTCGCCTCAGACGCCGGCGAGCCCGAGATGGTCACCGTCGACATGGGAGAGCCGCGTCTGAAGTGGGACGAGATCCCGCTCGCCGAGCCCTTCGCCGACACCCGCGCCATCGAGCTGCAGATCGGCCCGATCGACGCGCCGATCCTGCATTCGCCGTCCTGCGTCTCGATGGGCAACCCGCACGCGATCTTCTGGGTCGACGACGTCGAGGCCTACGACCTCGAGACCATCGGCCCGATGCTCGAGAACCATCCGATCTTCCCCGAGCGCGCCAACATCTCGCTCGCCCACGTCACCGGCCCGTCGAGCCTGACGCTGAAGGTGTGGGAACGCGGTGCCGGCCTCACCCGCGCCTGCGGCACCGGCGCCTGCGCCGCGGCGGTCGCCGCCCACCGCACCCGCCGCACCGGGCGCCGGGTGACGGTGACCCTGCCCGGCGGTGACCTTCTGATCGATTGGCGCGAGAGCGACGGCCACGTCATGATGACCGGCCCGATCGAGACCGAGTTCACCGGCACCATCGACCGCGCCACTTTGACCTTCACCCGCGACGACGCGGTCCGGGGTGCGGCCGAGTGAGCGTCGAACTGGTCACCCTCGGCTGCCGGCTGAACACCGCCGAATCCGAGACCATGCGCGAGCAGGCCCGCGCCGCCGGCCTCGACGACGTCGTCATCGTCAACACCTGCGCTGTGACGGCGGAAGCGGTGCGTCAGGCCCGCCAGACCATCCGCCGCACCCGTCGCGACCACCCGAACGCCCGCATCGTGGTGACCGGCTGCGCCGCCCAAGTCGAGCCGGAGACCTTCGCCGAAATGGCCGAGGTCGACCTCGTCCTCGGCAACGACGCCAAGCTCGAAATCTCGTCCTGGACCGCGCTCGCCGATTTCGGCATTTCCGAAACCGAGAAGGTCAAGGTCAACGACATCTTCTCGGTGCGCGAGACCGCCGCCCACATGGTGCACGGCTTCGAGGAGCGCACCCGCGCCTTCGTCCAGGTGCAGAACGGCTGCGACCACCGCTGCACCTTCTGCATCATCCCGTTCGGGCGCGGCAATTCGCGCTCGGTGCCGGCCGGCGCCGTGGTCGAGCAGATCCGTGCCCTGGTCGAACGCGGATACCGCGAAGTGGTGCTGACCGGCGTCGACATCACCTCCTGGGGCGCCGATCTGCCCGGCGCCCCGAAGCTCGGCCGCCTCGTCGGCGCCCTCCTCGACGGCGTCCCCGGTCTCGACCGGCTGCGCATCTCCTCGATCGATTCGGTCGAGGCCGACGACGAATTGCTCGACCGGATCGCCGGAGAGCCGCGGCTGATGCCGCATCTCCATCTGTCGCTGCAGTCGGGCGACGACCTGATCCTGAAGCGGATGAAGCGCCGCCATTCGCGCGCCGATTCGGTGCGCTTCTGCGAGCGCTTGCGCGCGCGCCGCCCCGACCTCGTCTTCGGCGCCGATCTCATCGCCGGCTTTCCGACCGAGACCGAGGCGATGTTCGAGAACACCCTGCGTCTGGTCGACGACTGCGGCCTGACCTTCACCCACGTCTTCCCGTTCTCGCCCCGTCCCGGC
>JAAYVT010000302.1 GCA_012517025.1 Phyllobacteriaceae bacterium
ACGCCGGTTCCGATCCGCCCGCCGTTACCGCCCGCAAGATCCCCTCCTCTGTGCGCCCGATGACGACATCGTACCCGCGCCGATCGCGCCAGAGTCGCTCGGCGGCGGCCGTGTCGATCATCTCGGGGCCGGCGAGGGCCGGCAGCCCGTCCGCCCCCTGGTGCAACGTGACCGCAATAGCTGGAACCGCCGTCAGAGGGAATATGGGAGGCTCGTCACCACCGATCACCACCGCATGTGAGGCGGCGATTTCAGCGCCTTCGTCGACGTAGTCGTGGCGAATGAACGCCAGACGGCCGCTTGCATCCGCAAAGACCAATGTCTCGTCGTTTGAAACAACACCTCGCAGAAAGAAAATCTGACGTGATGCGCTTCCGTTTTGCGTATTCAGTCTCATGTTGCGTTCTCCGATCATCAATTACGTACTTATCTATCAAAAGCATTGTCCTTAATTCGAGTCAATGCTCTGAAATCAGGTGGTAAGATCGCAAATTTACGCCGCCTTTTGCTTCGAATCGCTTGGGTTCAGTACAGCGACGGTGATCCGCCCCGTCTTTGTAGTGGGAGCAAATGGCCATAGATGTACTACATATTGTATTTCGATCGATTACATTGCGGATATGTAGTGGTATTTGAGAGATTACTTCTCTCAATGGAGCGCAAGCATCAGCCAAACCCGACTCGGCTCGCGCGCTCGGTCGGGCACGGCGGGTTCGCGTGCGCCGTACCCGGCGACTGCCATTGGACCAAGCCCCTGTGGCATATGCCATTAACCACCGCACGACGTCGAATTTACGCGCCATTGTAGTCATGTTCGATTTTTGGCATAACCGAGACACGACGTTTTAAATTCTTTTGGCACAAACGGAGTGCCCCATGTCCAAGATCATCGGTTACGCCCGTACCTCCACCGTCGAACAGCTCGCCGGGCTCGAAGCTCAACGCCGCGACCTCGCCGCCGCCGGATGCGAGAAGGTCTTCGAGGAACAGGTCTCGTCGGTCGCCCCGCGCGTCCAGCTCGAAGCCCTGCTCGACTACGTCCGCGACGACGACGTGGTGGTGGTGACCAAGCTCGACCGCTTGGCGCGGTCGGTGCGCGACCTCGTCGCCATCGTCGACCGGATCAAGGCGAAGGGCGCTTCCCTGCGCATTCTGGCGATGAACCTCGATACCGCCGGGCCGACGGGAACGCTCATGCTCAACGTCCTCGGATCGGTGGCACAGTTCGAACGCGAGATGATGCTCGAACGCCAGCGCGAGGGCATCGCCAAGGCGAAGGGAGAGGGCAAGTACAAGGGACGCAAGCCGACCGCCCGCGCCAAGGCCGACGACGTCCGTCGCCTTCGCGCCGAAGGGCTCACCGCCGAACAGGTCGCCGAACGGCTCGGGATCTCGATCCGCTCGGTGTTCCGGGTGAAGAGTGACGGGGCGCACGCAGCATAAACTACCACGGGAAAGGAGAGACCCGCTCGCGCGACGGCGGTGGTTTCCCCCCGACCGGCGGCGGCGTTCGCAT
>JAAYVT010000303.1 GCA_012517025.1 Phyllobacteriaceae bacterium
CGACCGCGCATCGCCCTTGGTCAGCGCGGTGCCGGGGCAGGGCAGACCCGGCGGCACGTCGAGCCCGTCGATCAGCACGTGGGCGGGCGGCCGCGCCAGCCCCCGCACCGCCCGCCGCATCGCGTCGAGCGTGGCGGCGCGAATGTCGGTCGCCTCGATCCGCGTCACCGACGACAGCGCGATCGCCACGCCGTGACCGGCGAGGATCTCCTCGAACAGCCGTTCCCGTTTCTTCTCGGTGAGCTTCTTCGAATCGTTCAGCCCCGCCGGCACGGCCGACCAATCGAGCACCACGGCGGCGGCGACCACCGGGCCGGCGATCGGTCCGCGTCCGGCTTCGTCGACCCCGGCGACCAGCCGACGCGGCGCCCCGTGGGCGCGTTCATGCATGTCGTCGGGGGCGAGCGGCGGGGCGTCGAACAGGGAGGCTGTCTCACGCTTCGCCATCGGATGCCTCCGGCAGACGGGTCACGCCCTCGGCGTCGATGGGGAAGAACGGGTTGTGGGCGACCTCCCAGAGATGGCCGTCGAGATCGACGAAGTGACCCGAATAGCCGCCCCAGAACACCTCGCGCGCCGCCACCGTGATCCGTCCACCCGCCGCTTCGGCGGTCGTCAGGGCGGCATCGACGCTCGCTCGGTCGGGGAGGTTCCAGGCGAGGGTCACGCCGGCGAACCCGTGCCCCTCGGCCGGCGTGCCGGCGTCTTCGGCGAGCGCCTCGCGTCCGTAGAGCGCCAGGATCACCCCGTTCATGTCGAAGAACACGACGTCCGCCGAGCTCGGCGCACCGCGCACCGCGCCGAGCGCCTCGTAGAAGGCGGCGGCCCGACCGACGTCGGCGACGCCGAGGGTGACGATCGACAGACGCAAGGATGGGCGAATCGGCATGGGGCCTCCGGTCAGAACAGCGAGAGTTGTACGCCGGCGGGATGCGGCGCCACGAATTTCGTGCAGTCGAGCCCGTCGCGGCGGGCGCGATGCAGTCCCAGCCGCTTCACCGCCAGATCGAACCGCCGCCGGATCGCCTCGGCATAGGGTCCGGCGCCCTTCATTCGCCGCCCCCAGGTCGCGTCGTAGTCTTTCCCGTCCCGCATCGAGCGGACGAGCGACAACACGTGGCGATAGCGGTCGGGGTAGTTCTCCAGCAGCCAGCCCTTGAAGATCTCCGAGACCTCGAGCGGCAGGCGCAACAGCACCCAGCCGGCCTCGCTCGCGCCGGCGGCGGCCGCCGCCTCCAGGATCCGCTCGATCTCCGGATCGTTGAGCGCCGGGATCACCGGGGCGATCAGCACCCCGGTCGGCACCCCGGCCTCGGCGAGGGCCCGCACGGCGGCGAGGCGCTTCTCCGGGCTCGAGGCGCGCGGCTCCATCGATCGCGAGAGGGCGCGGTCGAGCGAGGTGATCGACAGCGCCACCCGCGCCAGTCCCTCCGCCGCCATCGGCGCCAACAGGTCGAGATCGCGCAGCACCGACGCCGATTTGGTGACGATGGTCACCGGATGGCCCGCCCGCGCCAGCACCTCCAGCACCTCGCGGGTGATCTTCCATCGCCGCTCGATCGGCTGATAGGGGTCGGTGTTGGTGCCGAGGGCGATCGGCCGGACGACGTAGTCGGGCGCCGACAGTTCGCGCTCGAGCAGCCGCGCCGCGTCCGGCTTGGCGAACAGCCGGCTCTCGAAGTCGAGCCCCGGCGACAGCCCCATGTAGGCGTGAGTCGGCCGGGCGTAGCAGTAGGCGCAACCGTGCTCGCAGCCGCGATAAGGATTGATCGAGCGATCGAAGCCGATGTCGGGCGAGGAATTGCGGGTGACGATGGTGCGCGGCTTCTCGATCGTCACCGAAGTCTGGAACGCCGGCAGCTCGTCGAGCCCGTCCCAACCGTCGTCGAAATCGACGCGGCGCTCCCGTTCGAACCGTCCCGACGGATTGCTCGCCGCGCCTCGTCCGCGCCGGCGCGCGGCGGTGACCGCGCCGTCGGCGGCGACGTCGGTGGGGCCCTGCGGATCTTCTGGAATCGCTCGGTTCATGCCGAGAGCATGCCTCAGGCGAGAGAACAAGACAAGAACATGCCCGGAATTTCCGCGCCCATCGCCTTCGGATCGCTGGTCGAGGCGTGCCGCTGCGTGTATGACACCAGCGAGATCCGCGCCTACGTTTCGCCGTCGCGCGCCGCCGGAGGGTGTCCACCGACATGCTGTCCGTCATCGTTCCCACCCGCAATTCCGAAGAAGGACTGGCGCGCACGTTGTCCTCGCTGGTGGCGGGGGCGGCGGAGGGCGTGGTGCGCGAGGTGATCGTCGTCGACGATGCCTCCACAGACGGCACGCGGATCGTCGCCGACGCCGCCGGCTGCACCCTGGTCGAAGCCTCGGGGGGATGGTGCGGACGTGTCGCCGCCGGCCTTGCGGTGGCGCGTCGGGCGCCGTGGTTCCTGGTGCTGCCGCCGAACGTGTTTCTGGAGGGCGATTGGTTCCGCGAAGCGGCGAGCTTCGTCGATCGGGCCGAACGCGCCGGTCGCGGCGGTGCCACCGTCGCCGCCTTCCGCCTCGCCTTCGACGAATTCGGCTGGAAGGCTCGGCTCGCCGAACGCCTGCAGGCGATGTCGCAGGGCCTGTTCGGCACGCCGTTGCGGGAGCAGGGCCTGCTGGTCTCGGCCGAGGCTCTGACCCGGGCGGCCCGTTCGGCGCCCGCCGAGGGTGGTCATGCGGCCCTCCTCGCCGCCCTCGGACGGCCGACACGACGGGTGCTGCGGGCCGATGCCGTGGTGCTGTCGCCGGCGGGGGGAGGAACGGCGGTTCCCGGCGTCGGCGGACTGCTGCGCATCGCGCTCGCCGGTCTGGCGCCGATCTTCGCCGGGCCGATCGGCTGAACCGCAACGCGCCGCCTCGCGCTTCCGTGTCGGTGATCTGGTGAAATGGACATCGCGGCCGCTCTCTCCGACCTGCTGACCTTCGTCGAGACCCACCGCGCCTATGCCGGGCTGGTCTTCGGCCTGATGGCCTTCGGCGAATCGCTGGTGGTGGTGGGCGTACTGATCCCCGCGACCGGGGTGATGATGGCCGCCGGCGCGTTGGTCGGCGCCGGCACGCTGCCCTTCGTCGATCTGTGGATCGGCGGGGCGCTCGGCGCCGCCCTCGGCGATACGGTCTCCTTCTGGGTCGGCCGTCGGCTCGGCCCGCACGTCCACCGCCTGTGGCCGTTCTCCCGCCATCCCGAGACGCTCGCCGCCGCTCGCGCGGTGTTCGCCCGTTGGGGCTGGGCGGCGATCCTGATCGGCCGCTTCATCGGCCCGTTGCGCGCCAGCGTGCCGACGGTGGCCGGCATGTCCGACATGCGGCCGGGCGTCTTCCAGGCCGCCAATTTCGGATCGGCGATCCTGTGGATCCCGGTGTTGATCGCGCCCGCCTCGATCGGCGCCGTCGCCTGGGATCGCTTCCGCGGCGGCGACGCGACCACCGCCGGCCTGCTGGTCGCCGGTCTCGCGGCGATCCTGATCGCCGCGGTCTGGGCTTGGCGGCGCCTGCTGCCTCGTCTGATGCGGCGCGACGGCGAGCCCTGAAACGCCGACGGCCCGAACGTCTCCGCCCGGGCCGCCGCGATCCGCGAGGATCGATCTCACATGTTGGGGTAGTTCGGCCCGCCGGAGCCTTCCGGGGTGGTCCAGGTGATGTTGCCGTTCGGATCCTTGATGTCGCAGGTCTTGCAGTGGACGCAGTTCTGCGCGTTGATCACGAAGGTCATCCCCTCCGGCTTTTCCATCCACTCGTAGACGCCGGCCGGGCAATAGCGGGTCGACGGACCGGCGAAGACGCCGAGCTCCGACGATGTCTGCAGGGCCGGATCGGCGAGCTTCAGATGGATCGGCTGATCCTCCTCGTGGTTGGTGTTCGACAGGAACACCGAGGAGAGGCGGTCGAACGAAATCTTGCCGTCGGGCTTCGGATAGACGATCGGCTTGCACTGAGCCGCCGGCTTCAGGCTCTTCGCATCGGTCTTGCCGTGCTTCAGGGTGCCGAAGAACGAGAAGCCGAACAGCTCGTTGGTCCACATGTCGAGGCCGCCGAGCGACACGCCGAGGATGGTGCCGAGCTTCGACCACAGCGGCTTGACGTTGCGGACCTTCTTCAGGTCCTCGCCGATCGCCGAAGACCGCCACGCGGTCTCGTATTCGATCGGCTCGTCGTTGGCGCGCCCCGCCGCGATCGCCTCGGCGATCTTCTCCGCCGCCAGCATGCCGGACAGCATCGCGTTGTGGCTACCCTTGATGCGCGGCACGTTGAGGAAACCGGCCGAGCAGCCGATCAGCGCGCCGCCCGGGAACGACACCTTCGGCACCGACTGATACCCGCCCTCGGTGATGGCGCGGGCGCCGTAGGCGAGACGCTTGCCGCCCTCGAACAGGTCGCGGATCGCCGGATGCGTCTTGAAGCGCTGGAACTCCTCGAACGGCGACAGATAGGGATTGTCGTAGTTCAGGTGAACCACGAAGCCAACCACCACCTGATCGTCCTCGATGTGATAGAGGAACGAGCCGCCGCCGGTCTTCATGTCGAGCGGCCAGCCGAAGGAATGCTGGACCAAGCCCTTCTTGTGCTTCTTCGGATCGACCCGCCACAGTTCCTTGATGCCGATGCCGAACTTCGGCACGTCGCTCGCCGCGTCGAGGCGGTACTTTGCGATCAGCTGCTTGGCCAGCGATCCGCGCACGCCCTCCGAGATCAGCGTGTATTTGCCGAGCAGCGCCATGCCGCGGGTGAAGCTGTCCTTCGGCTTGCCGTCGCGGCCGACGCCCATGTCGCCGGTGGCGACGCCGGTGACCCGGCCCGCCTCGTCGTAGAGGATCTCCGACGCCGCGAAGCCCGGATAGATCTCGACCCCCAGCGCCTCCGCCTTGGCCGCCAGCCAACGGCAGACGTTGCCGAGGCTGACGATGTAGTTGCCGTGGTTGTTCATGAGCTTGGGCATCATGAAGTTCGGCAGGCGGATCGAGCCGCCGGGTCCCAGCACCAGGAAGTGGTCGGCGGTCACCTCGACCTTCACCGGGCAATCGGGATCCTCGCGCCAATCGGGAACGAGGGTGTTCAGCGCGATCGGATCGATTACCGCGCCGGAGAGGATGTGGGCGCCGACCTCGGAGCCCTTCTCCAGCACCACGACGGAGAGCTCCTCGCCCTTCTCGGCGGCGATCTCCTTCAGCCGGATGGCGGCGGAGAGACCCGCAGGCCCCGCGCCCACGATCACCACGTCGAATTCCATGCTGTCCCGTTCGGGAAGCTCCATCGCCTCGGTCATCCCCGCGAACTCCTCGAGTCTCCTGCCTCGGTCGTGCCGAGGACCTCATCCCTGTCCCCGATCGCGCCCGTCCCCCGTGAGGGACCCCGGTCGATCGTCGCTCGCGACGTCAGCCGCCGCCCGTCTCGAAATTCCCCCCGGGGTCGATCGGACGGTCCCGCCGACGATCCCGCGACGCTTCGGTATCGCCACGTCGGCGATCCTCGGTCTATGATCCTCGTGATCACTAGACGCTTTCCGACCTTCCGCCAAGGTGTCAGAAAGTGTCGTATAGGGAATATCGTCGCACCCCCATGCAGCCCAACGAACTCGCCG
>JAAYVT010000304.1 GCA_012517025.1 Phyllobacteriaceae bacterium
CCGAAATGTCGTAGGGGGTCAGGATGTCGGCGGCGTGGCCGACGTCCATCCAGCTCTCCAGCTCGAAGGCGGCGTGGTGGAACTTGCCCGGCTCGGGATACTTCACGAAGGCGATGTCGTGCGCCTTCATCGAGGCGGTCAGCCAGATCGCCAGGAGACCGTCCGGCATGTCGACGCGCTCGGCGCAGGAGAAGTCGAGCACCTTGCAGAAGAAGTCGAGGTTGGTCTCGATCTCCGGGCCGTAGAGCAGCGCGTGGTCGAAGCGACGGGCGCGCATGCCGTGCGGCTCGAGATCCCAGACGTCGGGATTGTGGGTGCGCGGCTTCGGGTCGGACTGATCGGCGTGGGCGTAGAGCTCGATGCGATGACCGGAGGCGAGCGTCCAGCCGATGCGGCGGCCGATGCCGGGCTGTTCGCCGGCCGGCACGTGGTCGACCGGATAACCATAGTCGACGATCCGCTTCTCGAAGTGGTCGAGATCGGCCTCCTCGCGCACCTTGAACGCCATCAGGTCGAAACCGGCGGTGTCGGCGCGGCGCAGGACGAAGCTGTGGTGATCGAACTCGTCGGCGGCCTTCAGATAGACGCGGCCGTCGGACCCTTCGCAGACCTGATGGAAGCCGATGCGCTTGGTGTAGTGCTCGATCGAGGCGGGCATGTCCAACACGCGCAACTGAATGAAACCGGGACGCAGGACGCCGGTGTGGGCCATTTCAACTTCCTCCCTTGGTGGTCGGCCGCGGCCGACGGAACCCCTCGGTCGTCGCGGCCGGTGGCCACGACGGCGGTCCGTCGAGCCCGCGCGACGACGATGCCGGGGCACCGCGGTCGCGGACTCGCAGACGGATCGACGGGTCGGGAGATCACGCGCACGTGCCCGGACGACGGGCCGAGCCGGCTCGTCGCGGTCGCGTCGCGGCCGATCGACGGCGCTCCGCCGGAGAGGGCATCCCTCTTCGTCGAACGAGCGAACGCGTCGGTCGCGGACGGACTCATGTCGCGTCTCCGATCCCCGATTGCGCCGCTTCGTCGTCGACGAGCGGCGTCGTTTGTCTTGATCGGACCTGCTTATCCGGCATGGGAAGGAACGAGTCAACGAAAATTTCGAGATTTATACGAAAAGCGGTATCGTAAAGAATGTCGGTTGCTGGGAAGGCGGGTTCCTTGTGACGAAAGTCGGAATTTGCTAGCTTGAACAAGCAGACGGTCACGTGTCGGATGGGACGCGCGAGATGTCGCCGTCGATCGAGAGAGAGCGTGAGGATGGAACGGAACGTCATGGCCGACAACGGGCGGGCGCCCAAGGTGGTGGCGGCGCGCAGCCTCGTCGAAGCGGCCTACGAGACCATCCGCGCCGATCTGCTGAACGGCGATCTCGCCCCCGGAACCAAGCTGCGATTCGAAATGTTGCGCGAACGTTACGGCTACGGCGCGTCGACCCTCCGCGAGGCGTTGACCCGTCTGGTCGGCGAGGCGCTGGTCACCTCCGAGGAGCAGCGCGGCTTCCGGGTGGCGGCGGTGTCGCTCGAGGATTTCGCCGACCTCACCCGCACGCGCAAGCTGATCGAGGTGGAGGCGCTGCGTCAGGCGATCCTGTTCGGCGACGACGCCTGGGAGGCGAGCTTGGTCGCCGCTTTCCATCGGCTCTCGCGGGTCGAGGAGAAGCTCGCCGAGGGGCCGGAACACCAGCAGGACGAGTTCGAGGAGCGCAACCGCGACTTCCACTACGCGTTGATCGCCGCCTGTCCGTCGCGCTGGCTCAAGCACATGCACGGCATCCTGTTCCAGCAGTCGGAGCGCTACCGCCGCATCTCGCTGTGCAACAAGGTCGAATCGCGCGACGTCCATGCCGAGCACAAGGCGGTGCTGGAGGCGGTCCTGGCGCGCGACGTCGACCTCGCCTGCCGGCTCGAAGGCGAGCACATCGATCGCACCCTGGAGATCTTGAGCCGGGTGCTGGAGAGCGCCGCACCGGTCGGCGAGTCCGAAAAATCTCGCTGATACATAATAATCTCGAAAATATTGCCTTCCGCTTCGTCGCCCACTAATCTCGCGGGCGGGTGGTGCCGTGCCGTCGCAGACGCGCCGCGGCCGCCGCGATCAGGGAGGCGAGCATGCAGACGAAAGACCCGGAAATCGGGCGCTCCGTCGTCACCGGGGTCTATTCCACCAACGTCCACGATGTCGGCGCCGGCGCGCCGGTGATGATGATCCACGGCTCCGGGCCGGGGGTTTCCGCCTGGGCCAACTGGCGTGGGGTGATCCCCGGGCTCGCCGAGCGCTTCCGGGTGATCGCGCCCGACATGGTCGGTTTCGGCTTCACCGATCGCCCGGCCGGCGTCGTCCACGATCGCGCGACCTGGATCTCGCAGGTCCTGGCACTGCTCGACGCGCTGGAGCTCGAACGGGTCGATCTCGTCGGCAATTCCTTCGGCGGCGCGATCGCCCTCGCCCTCGCCGTCGCCCGGCCCGAACGGGTGCGGCGGCTGGTGTTGATGGGCAGCGTCGGCGTGTCCTTCCCGTTGACCGAGGGGCTCGATCGGGTGTGGGGCTACCAGCCCTCGCTCGCGGCGATGCGGGGTCTGCTCGACCTCTTCGCCTTCGATCGCGGTCTCGTCACCGACGAACTCGCCGAGTTGCGCTGGCGCGCCTCGATCCGGCCGGGGTTCCAGGAGAGCTTTTCGGCGATGTTCCCGGCGCCGCGACAGCGTTGGGTCGACGCGCTCGCCTCCGACGAGGCCGACCTGCGCGCCCTGCCGCACCAGACCCTGGTGATCCACGGCCGCGACGATCGCGTCATCCCGCTCGAGGTGTCGTTGCGGCTCTCCTCTCTGATCGATCGATCGCAGCTGCACGTCTTCGGCCGCTGCGGCCACTGGACCCAGATCGAACAGGCGGCGCGCTTCGTCCGACTGGTCGGGGACTTCCTCGGCGAAACCGACTGAGGGGGGCGAGCGGATCCGATCTCGCGCCGCGTCCAAAGGCCCCCTGGGCGCGGCGGTGGCGGCGCGGTATCGGTCTCTCCCCGTTCGTCCGCGACGCGGACGTCACCCCGTCGTCTCGAGACCCCGCCGCCGCATGACCGTCACCTCCTCCGATCTCCTCGTCCTCGCCTCCGTCGGCGTCGTCCAGTTCCTCGCGGTGGTGTCGCCGGGACCGAGTTTCCTGGTGACGATGCGCACCGCCGTCGCCCGTTCGCGCGCCGACGGCCTGCGCGTCGCGCTCGGTCTCGGCTGCGGCACGGTGATCTGGGCGAGCGCGACGCTGTCCGGGCTCGACGCGCTGTTCCGCCTGCTGCCCTGGCTGTTCGTCGTCATGAAGCTCGGCGGCGCGCTCTATCTGCTGTGGCTGGCGATCGGCCTGTGGCGCCACGCCGCCGATCCGGTCGCTCTCGACGGCGCCGCGGCGGCGCAGGGAAACCCCTTCGTCGAGGGTCTTCTGACCCAGCTCTCCAACCCGAAGGTGGTGGTGTTCTTCGGCTCGATCTTCGTCGCCATGGTGCCGACCGAGCGACCGACGTGGATGAGCCTCGCCTTGGTGGCGATCGTCGGCCTCAACGAGGTGGTGTGGTATTCCGCCGTGGCGACGGCGTTCGGCGGCGCCCGCCTGCGCGGCGTCTATCTGCGCGCCAAGGCCGGGATCGATCGCGTCACCGGCACCTTCCTCGGCCTGCTCGGCCTGCGGCTGTTGGTCGGGGCGTTCGACGGGCGGCGCGTCTGAGCGGCCGGCATGGAGCGACGAGGCGGCCGCGACCGGCCGCCTCGGAGATCGTCAGTTCTTCGCCACCACCGGGCCGGCGGCGGGCGACGGGTTCCACAACGGGATGATCAGGTTCGCCCAGACGCGGGTGTCCCGTCCGTTGTAGTTCTTCTCGTAGACGTCGGTCGTCACCTTCATCTGGACGTTGACCGGCCCGAAGTCGTAGCCGACCAGACCGCCGACCGCGAACTGGCTCTGCTTGGCGTAGCCGGCGTAGGGCGCGTCGAGGTCGGCCGAGCCGAAGGCGACGGCGCCGACCTCGAACTTGCCGAATTTCTTGGTGGCGGTGAGGTCGACGTTGAACCACGCTGGCGCCGGATCGCCGCCCGGCAGGGCGGAATGGCCGGTGCCGAAGGCGAAGGTGGAGGACAGGTCCCAGCCGTCCTTCAGATAGGAGAAGGCGGCGATGCCCTGGAACGCCGACCAGTCGTGAGCGACGCCGATGTCGTTGAGCTCGTTCTTCGCCGGCAAATAGACGCCGGCCTGGATGCCGCCGAAGAACCCGTCGCCGAGCGCCCACTTCAGCTGCGCGTCGAGGAGGGTGTTGGCGAAGCCGGAGCGATGGATGACGCCGGGCACGCGCGCGTCGACGTAGGGCGTGACGGTGTCGAGCAGCAGCCGGCCGCCGAACACCGTCCACGGCGTCGACCAGATCAGCCAGGCCGGCGCGGACGCGAAGACGTCGGTGCGCGGCGTGGTGGTGCGCGAGCCCCAGCTCGGGATCGAGATCACGTAGACGCCTTCCGGCAGCGGCGCGCCGAGCGGAATGCCGGTCGAGATGCCGGGAAACAGTTCCGAGCCGGCGATGGCCGATACGGTCGAGGCGGCGAGCATCGTGCCCGCCGCGAGTGTCTTTGCGAACGTCTTCATGGTCCCCCCGATGGGTCTGCGGCCCCCGCCGCGTCCTCCCGTGGACGGCGGTTCTCCAGAATCCCCTCGACCCTCTCCTCCGGGAGGGACGAGGCGCGAGATCCGCCGTCGTCGATGACTTCGAGATACTACCGTCCTCGCGGCGATCGTCCCGAAGAGAGATGGGTTTCGGCGCCCATTCCGGGCATCGCCGAAGTGTTCAGGTGGTTGTCGCAATTTTGCAACGTTCGTCGATCCGGTCGGATCGGGCGAAATGGCCGGCGATTACTCGGAAACGCCGTCGAGGCGGGTGGGAAACAGCGTTTCCACCATCTCGACCCAGGTCTCGACGTCGCTCAACACGACGCCGCGCGGGCCGACGCGAGCGAAGCCGCGATCGCACAGCCTCCCGATCTTGCGCCGCACCGTCTCGCGCGGAATGCCGGTGAAGGCGGTGATCTCCAGGTAGGTCCGCGGCACCAGCCGCAGCACCCGCCCGGAGGCGTCGACGCCGAGCCGGCCGAGCGCCAGATAGAGGACGAGATCCTCCGCGGTCAGCCCGTCTACCATCCGGGCGCCGTGCACCGCCTTGAGGAACGGCTCGGTGCGCGCCGCCCGCGCCGCCACCGCGACCGGATCGATCGCGGCCTCGGTGGTCTCGCCGTCGCGGCAGATCCAGCTCTCGCTCACGGTTCAGATCCGCCGGAACACCGGGCTCTTCTTCTCCGCGCCGTCGGAGGCGGTGAGGAAGCGCTCGGTGAAGATGTGCTTCTCGAACAACCGTCCCTTCATCAGGGCGGCGATCGACGCCTCGATCATCAAGGGCGGGCCGCACAGATAGGCCGTCTGGCCCTCGAACACCCCGTCGAACAGCCGGATCGCCACCTCGTGGACGAAGCCGCGC
>JAAYVT010000305.1 GCA_012517025.1 Phyllobacteriaceae bacterium
CTCAATCTGGTGGCCAATCAGGTGGCGACCGGCCTCGCCCTGACCTTGCTCGGGCTCGGCCTCTCCGGCCTGATCGGCGAGGCCTTCGTCGGTCAGCCCGGCGTGCGGCTCGCCAAGCTCCACATTCCCGGTCTCTCCGACATCCCCTTCGTCGGGCCGCTGATCTTCGGGCAGGACGTGCTGGTCTATCTGTCGCTGATCCTCGCCTTCGCGGTGTCGCGCTGGCTGTCGAAGAGTCGCGCCGGCCTCGTCCTGCGCGCCGTCGGCGACAACCACGCCTCCGCCCACGCGCTCGGCTATTCGGTGATTCGGGTGCGCTGGGCGGCGGTGCTGTTCGGCGGGGCGCTGGCCGGGCTCTGCGGCGGCTATCTGTCGCTCGCCTACACCCCGCAGTGGATCGAGAACATGACGGCGGGACGCGGCTGGATCGCGCTGGCGCTGGTGGTGTTCTCCTCGTGGATGCCGGGGCGGCTGGTGATCGGCGCCTATCTCTTCGGCGCGGTGACGATCCTCGGCTTCTTCGTGCAGGGGCTCGGCGTCGGTGTTCCCGCCCAGTTGCTGTCGTCGCTGCCCTATCTCGTCACCGTGGTGGCGCTGGTGCTGATTTCGAGGCGTCGTCGTCGCGGCGGCGACGCGCCCGCTTGCCTCGGTCGCTCCTTCGTGCCCGATCGTTGACGTCGTTTCGTGCCCCGGCCGTTCGCGGTCGGCCGTGGCGCGGGAAAATCCAGACCGCCCCTCGGATTGGAGGAAGTCCCCATGCAGAACTCCGCGCTCACCCGTCGTGACGCGATGAAGGCCGCCCTTCTCGGCTCGGTGGCGCTCGCCGCCGGCAAGGTCGGCGAGGCGAAGGCCGCCGACAAGCTCAAGGCCGCCTGGGTCTACGTCGGCCCGGTCGGCGACTTCGGTTACTCCTACCAGCACGATCAGGGCCGCAAGGCGGTCGAGAAGGAGCTCGGCGACAAGGTCGTGACGAGCTTCGTCGAGAACGTGCCGGAGGGCCCCGACGCCGAGCGCGCCATCGAGCGCCTCGCCCGCGACGGCAACCAGATCATCTTCACCACCTCGTTCGGCTTCATGGATCCGACCATCAAGGTCGCCAAGAAGTTCCCCAACGTGAAGTTCTGCCACGCCACCGGCTACAAGCGCGCCGACAACGTCTCGACCTATTCGGCCCGCTTCTACGAAGGCCGCTACGTCATCGGCCAGATCGCCGGCAAGATGACGAAGTCGAACGTCGTCGGCTACATCGTCTCCTTCCCGATCCCGGAGGTCGTCTCCGGCATCAACGCCTTCATGCTCGGCGCCCAGTCGGTCAACCCGGCGATCAAGGTCAAGATCGTGTGGGTGAACTCCTGGTACGATCCGGGCAAGGAAGCCGACGCCGCCAAGGTGCTGATCGGCCAGGGCGCCGACATCATGGTGCAGCACACCGATTCGACCGCTCCGCTGCAGGTCGCCCAGGAAAAGGGCATCCTCGGCTTCGGTCAGTCGTCCGACATGGCCAAGTTCGCGCCGAAGGCCCAGATCACCGCCATCACCGACGACTGGGACGGCTATTACGTCGACCAGGTCAAGCAGATGCTGGCCGGCACCTGGAAGTCGACCGACACTTGGGACGGCATGGCCAAGGGCATGGTCGTCCTGCCGCCGATCGTCAACGTCCCCGACGACGTCAAGGCGATGGCCGAGAAGACCATCGCCGGCATCAAGGACGGCTCGATCAAGCCCTTCGGCGGCAAGATCACCAAGCAGGACGGCACGGTGGTCGACAACGTCGACGACGGCGCCATCCTGTCGATGAATTGGTACGTCAAGGGCATCGACGACAAGCTGCCGGGCTGATCGGCCCGCTCGCCGCTCCCGGTCTCCCGGGAGCGGCCCCCGCCCGGCTCCGCCGCCGAGCCGGTTCCGCCGATGCGACCACTCGCCCGATCAGGCCCGTCGCGTCCGGCACGTCTCTCGCATGGTGACGGACGAAAGTCCGCGAACGCCCCTTCTGCCCGAAATTCGCGCAGAAGACGGACGTCTCCGGTCTTCCGAATGATTGTATACAATATTGCCGCGCGCTATGCGTAGAGCGACGAAACGGTCCGAGGCCGCCGTCGCTCCCACCGACGAGGGCCATTGCGATGCTCGCCTATGCTGCCGATTGGCTGAACATTCTGACGCGCTGGTTCCATCTGATCGTCGGCATCGGCTGGATCGGCACGTCCTTCTACTTCATCGCCCTCGACGTCTCGTTCCGCAAGGATCCGAAGACGCCGTCCGAGCTCTACGGCACCGCCTGGCTGGTGCACGGCGGCGGCTTCTATCACGTCGACAAATACGTCGTCGCTCCGGCACATCTGCCGGAGGATCTGAAGTGGTACAAGTGGGACGCCTACCTCACCTTCGTCAGCGGCATCGTGCTGATGGCGGTGCAGTACTGGCTGAACGCCCGCGCCTACATGATCGACCCGAAGGTGATGGCGCTGGAGCCGTGGCAGGCGATCGGGATCTCGATCGTCATGCTGACGCTCGGCTGGCTGATCTACGACGCGATCTGCCGCTCCCCCCTCGGCAAGACCACGCTGCCGCTGGCGGCCGTGGTGTTCGCGCTGATCGTCGGCGCCGCCTTCGTCTTCACCCACGTCTTCTCCGGTCGCGGCGCCTTCCTGCACATCGGCGCCTTCGTCGGCACCATCATGGCGGCCAACGTCTTCCGGGTGATCATCCCCAACCAGCGCAAGATGGTCGACCAGCTCATCGCAGGTGAGAATCCGAACGGCGAGCTCGGCCGGCTCGCCAAGCAGCGCTCGGTGCACAACACCTATCTGACGCTGCCGGTGCTGCTGATGATGGTGTCGAACCATTATCCGATCCTGTCGAACCACCCGCAGTCCTGGCTCATCGCCGCGCTGATCCTGATCGTCGGCGGCCCGATCCGGCACTTCATCGTCCGCCACGAGGCCGGCGATTCGCTGACGAAGATCCTGTGGGCGCCCGGCGTCGCCGCCGTCGGCCTGATCGCCGCGTTGATCATGACGGCGCCGAAGACCGCCACCGTCTCCGGTCCGGTGGTCTCCGACGCCACCATCCTGACGCTCACCGCCAAGCACTGCACCATGTGCCACGCCGACAAGCCCACCCACGAGGGCTTCACCGAGCCGCCGAAGGGCGTGACCCTCGGTACCATCGAAAATCTCGAACGCTTCGCGCCGCTGATCAAGGTGCAGGCGGTCGACACCGACGCCATGCCGCTCGGCAACGAGACCGGCTTCACCGCGGAAGACCGGGCGACGCTCGCCGCTTGGCTCGCCGCGCACTGAGGGGAGGGGACATGCCGATCCCGCCCACGGACGTGAACGCGCTCTCGCCGGACGATTTCGTCGCCGCCTTCGGCGACGTCGCCGAACATTCGCCCTGGGTCGCGGAAGGAGCGGCGGCGCTGCGCCCCTTCGCCTCGCGCGAGGCGATGATCGCCGCCTTCGAGGCGGTGATCGACAAAGCGAGCGTGGCCAAGTGCCTGGCGCTGATCCGCGCCCATCCCGATCTCGCCGGCAAGGCGGCGCGGGCGGGCGCGGTGGCACCCGATTCCCGGGACGAACAGGCCGGCGCCGGTCTCTCGGCCTTGACGGACGCCGAATTCGACCGATTCTTCCATCTCAACGCCGCCTATCGGGAGAAGTTCGGCTTCCCCTTCATCCTGGCGGTCAAGGGAGCGAGCAAGGAGACGATCTTCGCCGCCTTCGAAGAGCGTCTCGAATACGAGCCCCCGTCCGAATTCGCCGAGGCGATCCGCCAGATCGTCCGCATCGTCCGCTTCCGCCTGGAGGACCGCGTCGCGCCGTGACCCCGCCCGCTCGTTCGCCCGCCGATCTCGGAGCCCTCGCTCAGCGCCTGCTCGACGACCTCGCGCTCGCCACCGACGAGCCGGGGCGGGTGACGCGCACCTATCTGTCGCCCGCCCACGCCCGCTCGATCGAGCTGGTCGGCGGCTGGATGCGGGAGCGCGGCCTCGCGACCCGGCTCGACGCCGTCGCCACCCTGCGCGGCCGCCGCGAGGCCGACGGCCCGGCGGGGCGCAGCGTTCTGATCGGCTCGCACATCGACACGGTGGTCGATGCCGGCAAGCTCGACGGCTGCTTCGGCGTCGTCGCCGGCATTCTGGCGGTCGAGGAGATCGCGCGGCGCGGCCTGAACCTTCCCTTCGCGGTGGAGATCCTCGCCTTCGGCGACGAAGAGGGCGTGCGCTTTCCCTCGCCCTTGTCGTCGTCCTCCGCCGCCACCGGCACCTATCGCCGCGAATGGCTGACGGCGCGCGATCGCGGCGGCGTCACTCTCGAGGAGGCTCTGCGGGCCTTCGGCTGCGATCCCGACGCCGTCGAGGCGGCGGCGATCGATCTGGAAGGCGTCGTCGGTTACCTCGAGGTCCACATCGAGCAGGGACCCCGGCTCGAGCATTGGGGCCTGCCGCTCGGCGTCGTCACCTCGATCGCCGGCCAGACCCGGATGGGGATGACGGTCGAAGGCATGGCCGGCCACGCCGGCACGGTGCCGATGGATCTGCGCCGCGACGCCTTCACCGGCCTCGCCGAGATCGCGTTGACCGTCGAGCGCATCGGTCGCCAGGGCACCGGTGATCTCGTCGCCACCATCGGCAAGGTCGCGGTTCGGCCCGGCGCCGGCAACACCGTGCCGGGGCGGGTCGAGGCGAGCCTCGACGTGCGGGCGAGCGCCGACGCTCCCCGCCTCGTCGCCCTCGACCGCATCCGCCACGAGGCCGAGCGCATCGCCGCCCGGCGCGGCCTGACCATCGCCTTCGAGCGCCACGTCGACGTGCCGACCTGCCCGATGGACGAACGGCTGCAGGAGGCCTTCTCCCGCGCCGTCGCCTCGCTCGGCGGCGATCTGCGCCGTCTGCCCTCGGGCGCCGGTCACGACGCCATGGCGATGGCGCGCCGTTTCCCCTCTGCCATGTTGTTCGTCCGCTCCAAGGCCGGCATCAGCCACAATCCGCTGGAATGGACCGACCCGCTCGACCTCGGCCTCGCCGTCGAGGCACTGGTGCGCACCCTGCTCGACCTCGCAGACGCGGAGGGCCGCGCGTGACCGAACTCCATCTCGCCCGCACTCTGTCCTTCGACGACGATCCCGCCACAGGCGCCGCCGCGGTGGTCTACCACGAGCGCGGCGCGGTGGTGGTCGGCGACGACGGCCGCATCGCCTGGGCCGGCTCGGCGGCGACGGTGCCGGTGCGCTGGTCCGCCGCCCTGCGCGTCGACCACGGCGAACGGCTGCTGCTGCCCGGCTTCGTCGACACCCACGTCCACTTCCCGCAGTGGCGGATGCTCGCCGCGCCGGGCCGCGATCTGCTCGACTGGCTGGAGCGCTTCACCTTCCGCGAAGAGGCGCGTTATGCGGACCGCATGCATGCCGAGATCGCCGCGGAGAGTTTCCTCGATCGCCTGTTGGCGAACGGCACCACCTGCGCCGCCGCCTATTCCTCCTCGCACGCGGTCGCGGCGGAAGCGCTCTTCTCCGCCGCCGCCGGGCGCGGCATGGCGATCGCCACCGGAAAGACGCTGATGGATCGCGCCTGTCCCGAGGAGGTGCGCGACGATCCGGAGAAGGGCATCGCCGAGAGCGCGGCGCTGATCGCCCGATGGCACGGCCGCGATCGCGCGATCTACGCGATCACCCCGCGCTTCGCCGTCACCTCGACCGAGACGCAACTGCGTCTCGCCGGCGAGCTGCTGCGCGCCCACCCGACCTGCCTGATGCAGACCCATCTGTCGGAGAGCGTGCGCGAGATCGAGACGGTCAGGGCGTTGTTCCCGCGCGCCGCCAGCTACACCGACGTCTACGACCGCTTCGGCCTGCTCGGCCCCCGCTCGCTGTTCGGCCATTCGATCCACCTCGACGAGGCCGAGCTGCGCCGGCTTTCCGCCACCGGCTCGGTGGCGGTGCATTGCCCGACCTCGAACCTGTTCCTCGGCTCCGGCCTCTTCGATCTGAAACGCCTGGAGGCGTCGGGCCGGCCGGTCCGGGTGTCGCTCGCCACTGACGTCGGCGGCGGCACCTCGTGGTCGATGCTCGCGACCTGCGGTCGGGCAATCGAGATCGCGCGGCTGACCGGCGGAGATCTCACCGCTACCCGGGCGCTCTATCTCGCCACCCTCGGCGGCGCCCGCGCCCTCGGGCTCGACGGCGAGATCGGCCGCCTGACGCCGGGATGTTTCGCCGACTTCGTCGTCCTCGACCCGCGCGCCGGCGAGGTCCTCGCCGATCGCGACGATCTCTCCGAGACGCTCGAGGATCGCCTCTTCGCCCTCGCCGTGCTCGGCGACGACCGTGCCGTCACCGGCACCTGGGTCGCCGGCCGCCGCCATCATTCCCGCATCTGACATCGACGGAACCGACATGACCGACATCGCCGCCCGCATTTCCGACCTCGTCGACGCCGCCTTCGCGGACGAAGTGGCGATGGTCGCGGCCCTGGTGAAATGCCCCTCCGACAATCCCCCCGGCGACTGCGCCGCCCACGCCGAGGTGACGGCGAAGGAGCTGGAAGCGCGCGGCTTCGCGGTCGAGCGCCATCCGGTGCCCGAGGCGGTGGTGCGCGCCAACGGCATGATCTCGGCGACCAACCTGATCACCCGCAGCGTCTTCGGCACCGGCGGCCCGGTGATCGCCCTCAACGCCCACGGCGACGTGGTTCCGCCCGGCGAGGGCTGGACCTGCGACCCCTACGGCGCCGAGATCCGCGACGGCTGGATGTACGGCCGCGGTGTCGCCGTGTCGAAGTGCGACTTCGCGACTTATGCCTTCGCCATCCAGGCACTGCGGAAGGCGGGCGTGCCGCTGAACGGCACGCTGGAGATCCACGGCACCTGGGACGAGGAGGCCGGCGGCGAGATCGGCCCGAAGTGGCTTCTCGACGAGGGCCTGAGCAAGCCGACCCACGCCGTCGCCGCGAGCTTCTCCTACGCCGTGGTCGACGCCCACAACGGCTGCCTCCACCTCGAGATCGTGGTCGAGGGCAAGTCGGCCCATGCCGCCATCCCCTATACCGGCATCGACGCGCTGGAAGCGGCGACCGGCGTGCTGAACGGCCTCTACGCCTTCCGCAAGTCGCTCGCTCAGAAGGTCTCGGCGACGCCGGGCATCGGCAGCCCGCAGTTGACCGTCGGCCTGATCGAGGGCGGCATCAACACCAACGTCGTCCCCGACAAGGTCAAGCTCCGGCTCGACCGTCGGATGATCCCGGAGGAGAATCCGGAAGCCGTCGAGGCGGAACTGCGCGGCGTGATCGAGGGGGCGATGAAGGCCTACCCGGCGGCGCGAGTGACGGTCAACCGCATCCTGCTCGCTCGTCCGCTCGCCCCGTTGCCGGGTTCCGAAAAGCTCACCGAGGCGCTGTGCCGTCGGGCGAGCGAGGTCTTCGGCGAGCCGATCGGGATCAAGGGCCTGCCGCTCTACACCGACGCCCGCCATTACGCCGAGGCCGGCGTGCCGATCGTCCTCTACGGCGCCGGCCCGCGTTCGATCACCGAGGCCAACGCTCACCGCGCCGACGAGCGCCTGCCGCTCGAGGATCTGCGCAAGGCGACCAAGGTGGTGGCGCTGGCGCTCGCCGATCTGATGGGGTGACGACGAAGGGCGACGATCGCCGATCGTCGCCCTTCGTCTTGCCTGTTCTCGTCCGAACCGTCGCCTCAGCCGAGCGCCGCCTCGAGCGCGTCGGCCATGGCGTTCTCCGGCTCGAAGATCCAGTCGAGCTTGGCCACCGTCA
>JAAYVT010000306.1 GCA_012517025.1 Phyllobacteriaceae bacterium
CGCTCGCGCGCTTCCTGCGCCACCCCGGCAAGCCCCTGTCGCTCAGGGCGACGCGCGGCTTCCTCTCCCGCCTCGATCGCACCGAGTTGCGCCTGCCGGTGGGCTTCCGCGATCGTGTCGCCGCTCATCTCGCCGGGTTGACCGGGGCGCCCCGCGCGGCGGCGGAGTGACCGCGATGGACGGGGAGGGGAAACCGGCCCGCCCGATCCCGGACACCCCCGAGCGCTCGCGCCTGCTCGGCCGCGTCCGCCAGAAGAAGACCGCCCCGGAGGAGGTGGTGGCGAAGGCTCTGCGCCGCCTCGGCCTCGCCTATCGCCGCAACGTCAAGGGGCTCCCCGGCTCGCCCGACTTCGCCAATCGCACCCGCCGCTTCGCGATCTTCGTCGACGGCTGCTTCTGGCATCACCACACCGCCTGCCGCCGCGCCGGCGTTCCGAAGAACAACCGCGCCTTCTGGGAAGCCAAATTCGCCGCCAATCGCGCCCGCGACGCCGCCGCGATCCGCGCCCTGCGCCGCCTCGGTTTCAAGGTGATGGTGATCTGGGAATGCGAACTGGCGACGGTGGAGGCCCGCCTCGCCCGCGTCCTCGCCGAAAAACCGCCGCAGACCAGCGGCAGAGAAGCGGCGCGGTGACCTCTCGGAAACGCTCCGCGCGCGTTTTCGGTGGCGTTCCCTCCGCCTTTCGTGCATAAGGGCGGCGCGCCGACCCCGCTGGACGACATCCCGGCGGGGCCATGTCTGTTTTCTCACCCGAAAGGATGATCCACGATGTCGATCACGGCCGAACGCAAGCTCGAACTCGTCAAGCAGTACGCGACCAAGGAAGGCGACACCGGTTCGCCGGAAGTCCAGGTCGCGGTGCTGTCCGAGCGCATCGCCAATCTGACCGAGCACTTCAAGACCCACGCCAAGGACAACCATTCCCGTCGTGGCCTGCTGAAGATGGTCTCGAGCCGCCGCTCTCTCCTCGACTATCTGAAGAAGAAGGACGAGGCGCGTTACCGCACCCTGATCGAGCGTCTCGGCCTGCGCCGCTGACGTCGCTCCGGGCTCGCCCGGGCACGATCTTCGACCTCTCGGGGCGGCGGCAGCGCCGCTCCGAACCTTCCGGCGGAATTGCTCCGCCGTCCGTCTCCGCCGCCGCGTAATGGGTCGCGCCGGAGGCGTCGAGGACCATGGCAGGATCGCCGGGGGCTCTCCCCGTCCGGGGTCGAGAGCCTCCCGCCGTCTTGCTCATGGTCCAACGGACGAGGTTTCCTCGTCCGCCCGAAACCCGCGCGCCCGCCCGCTCGCAGCGGCGCCGTGGCGCGCAGACCGCAGGGTCGCCCGAGGAGGAACCTCGCGCGCGGCCCTCGAGGACCGAACGACACATGTTCAACGTTCATCGCGAAGTGATCGAATGGGCCGGCCGCACGCTGGTGCTCGAGACCGGCAAGGTCGCCCGTCAGGCCGACGGCGCCGTGCTCGCCAGCTACGGCGAGACCACCGTGCTCGCCACCGTCGTCGCCGCCAAGGAAGCCAAGCCCGGCCAGGACTTCTTCCCCCTGACCGTCAACTATCAGGAGAAGGCCTTCGCCGCCGGCAAGATCCCGGGCGGCTACTTCAAGCGTGAAGGCCGCCCCTCCGAGGCCGAGACCCTGATCTCCCGCCTCATCGACCGCCCGATCCGCCCCCTCTTCGTCGAGGGCTTCAAGTGCGAGACCCAGGTGGTCGTCACCGTTCTCTCCCATGACCTCGAGAACGCCCCCGACATCCTCGCCATGGTCGCCGCCTCGGCCGCGCTGACGCTCTCCGGCGTGCCCTTCATGGGCCCGATCGGCGCCGCCCGCGTCGGCTACATCGACGGCAACTACGTGCTGAACCCGCAGCTCGACGAGGAGGTGGAGAACAAGCTCGACCTCGTCGTCGCCGGCACCCAGGACGCGGTGATGATGGTCGAGTCGGAGGCCCGCGAGCTCTCCGAGGACGTCATGCTCGGCGCCGTGATGTTCGGCCACGCCGGCTTCCAGCCGGTGATCGAGGCGATCATCCGCCTCGCCGAGAAGGCCGCCAAGGAGCCGCGCGACTTCCACGCTCCCGATCTCTCCGAGATCGAGAAGGCCGTCCTCGAGATCGCCGAAGGCGAGCTGCGCGAGGCCTACAAGATCACCGTCAAGCAGGACCGCTACGCTGCCGTCGACGCCGTCAAGGCGAAGGTGATGGCCGCCCTCTGCCCGGCCGAGGGCGAGGCCCGCTTCGAGAAGGAAAAGGTCGCCACAGCCTTCAAGGAGATCCAGGCCAAGGTCGTGCGCTGGAACATCCTCGACCACGGCACCCGCATCGACGGCCGCGACCTCTTCACGGTCCGCCCGATCCGCGCCGAGGTCGGCGTGCTGCCGCGCACCCACGGTTCGGCGCTGTTCACCCGCGGCGAGACCCAGGCGCTGGTCGTCGCCACACTGGGCACCGGTGAGGACGAGCAGTTCGTCGACGCGCTCGCCGGCACCTACAAGGAGCACTTCCTGCTCCACTACAACTTCCCGCCCTATTCGGTCGGCGAGACCGGCCGCATGGGTTCGCCCGGCCGTCGCGAGATCGGCCACGGCAAGCTCGCTTGGCGCGCCATCCATCCGGTCCTGCCGCTGAAGCACGACTTCCCCTACACGATCCGCGTCGTCTCGGAGATCACCGAGTCGAACGGTTCGTCGTCGATGGCCACCGTCTGCGGTTCGTCGCTGGCGCTGATGGACGCCGGCGTGCCGATGAAGCACCCGACCGCCGGCATCGCCATGGGCCTGATCAAGGAAGGCGAGCGCTTCGCCGTCCTGACCGACATCCTCGGCGACGAGGATCACCTCGGCGACATGGACTTCAAGGTGGCCGGCACCTCCGAGGGCGTCACCTCGCTGCAGATGGACATCAAGATCGCCGGCATCACCGAGGAGATCATGAAGGTCGCCCTCGCCCAGGCCCGCGACGGTCGCATCCACATCCTCGACGAGATGTCGAAGGCGATCACCGCGGCTCGTCCCGAGCTCGGCGAATACGCCCCGCGCATCGAGTCCTTCAAGATCCCGACCGACAAGATCCGTGACGTGATCGGCTCCGGCGGCAAGGTGATCCGCGAGATCGTCGAGAAGACCGGCGCCAAGGTCGACATCCAGGACGACGGCACCGTCAAGGTCTCCTCCGCCGACCAGAAGAAGATCAAGGCCGCCGTCAACTGGATCAAGTCCATCGCCGCCGAGCCGGAAGTGGGCATGATCTACGAGGGCACGGTGGTGAAGTGCATGGAATTCGGCGCCTTCGTGAACTTCTTCGGTTCGCGCGACGGCCTCGTGCACATCTCCCAGCTCGCGCCGCGCAAGGTCGCCAAGGTCACCGACGTGGTCAAGGAAGGCCAGAAGGTGTGGGTCAAGCTGCTCGGCTTCGACGAGCGCGGCAAGGTTCGCCTGTCGATGAAGATCATCGACCAGGAGACCGGCAAGGAGATCCCGAAGGAAGAGAGCGAGAAGGCCGAAGGCTGATCGCTTCCTCCTTTCCGATCGAGACGTGCGAAGGGCGCCCCATGGGGCGCCTTTTACTTTTTTACGTTGCCTGATGAATCTACTTCAATTTCAACCGGAGTATGATCTCCATGTAATTCGGATAACGTTTTTCCAAAAGACGGATTAAAAGTCCTGGCTTGTTCGAGTGAAACGCTCGGAATAAAAGCCGTCCGAGAATGCCGTCTTCCATAAGAATCGGTTATTCGAATTCGCACTTTGCAATAACCGGAGCGCCGAGATGGGAAGCATCCACCAAATGAAGCGGATTGTTCGAAGTACACAATGCCGTTTATTGCCATCCCTGGAAGAATATATGTATCAACTTTATTATTTTCGAGAATGCTTCTTTGGACTAAATAGGGATATATTTTTATATTTTCACCGATTTTTGACTGGAAGTCCTCAATAGATATTGTTTGATTTGTTAGATAAAACCAAAATATGCGGTATTTAAACCACAGCACGGGCGCAAGAATACTTATGTGCCAGTGATATCCAATGGATATATTTAATATGTCTGTGGGAGCAGACCCGGCATTGATTATACGTAAGTAAAGAGCAACCGCGGTTCTGTGTTCTTTCATGCCGTTGAATATTTTTCCGGTTCCAAAAGTACAAACAAAAGTAGGGCCATCAATTAAATCAATTTTAAGCTTCGGTCTTTTAATGAGTGAAGAAAATATACCGCTAATCCAACCGATTATTATAGAAACAAAAAATATCGCAAGATCGAGCACGCCTTGATTTTGATTCAGCAAAGAGGTTATATATTCAAAATAAAGAGAAAAATTATCGATCATCTCTACCTACAAATCTGACATTAGGCTATATATTATAATTTATAATTGCAATGTCAAGACATTATATTTGGAGATGGTGTGAGATGGCGGGTACATTGCCATCTCACACAAACGTCCATCAATTTCCTTGAAAATATGAAAGTTCAGTGACCGAGGCCGATCTGCTTCATGAAGTCGGCGTTGTCCCAGAACAGATATTCCTCGTCCATCACGCCGGCCTTGGTCCAATGGCCGATCGTCGCCATGGTCAGCTTGAACGGCTTGCCGGTCGGGGCGATGGTCTTGCCGCCGCCGATCTGCATCGGCTGGGAGAAGGTGCCCTCGAGCACGCCGATCACCGCCGTCCACTCGCCCTGGCCGAACTTCACCGGGTGCTGTTCGATGCGGGTGTCGGGGGCGAAGACGAACATCGGCTTCAGCTCCTCGATGTGGTCGTGCAGGCCCTTCGAGGTGTGACCGTCGGGATAGTGGACCAGAATGTCCTGGGCGTGGCTCTCACCGAGACGATCCCACTTCTGGTGGGTGTAGACGTCGAAGTCGAGCGTGTCGAACGTGTCGATGTTCTTCGCCGTCGTCTTCTCGGCGTCCTGGTATTTGGCCAGATCCTGCAGCAGAGCCGGCACCGGCGAGGAGGGGGCGGACGCCGGATCGGCGGCGAGGACGGGCGAAACCGACAGAACGGCGGCGAGGGCGGCGAAGGCGGGCAGAGCGAATTTCATCGAAGTCTCCGGTTTCTCGAGGTCGTCGCGACCTCGTCGTGAGGGGATGACGTTGGGATATCGCTCGCCGCCGCCCCTCGGAAGCCGAAGAGACGGCGACGCATCGTCTCCATTCACGAAACAAACCGACGAACGAACCCGCTTTCGTCTCCGATCGTGAGAAGATACGGTACCGTCCTGCGTCGAGGGCTTGATCGCGTCGGCGCGAACCGCGATCTTGATCGCGGCCGGGGAGGGGGTGAAAGGTCCGCTCTCCGGTGCCGTCCCCGAAGGAGAAGTGGACATGACGCAGCCGACGCCGCGCGAACTGGTTCTCGCTTACGTCGAGGCCTTCAACGCCTACGACATGAAGCGATTGCGCGAGATCTTCGCGCCGGACGTCAAGACCTGGGGCGTGCTCGGCCACGGCGATCTCGACTTCGCCGAACCGGTGTGGGGCGAACTCCATCACGGCATGGAGATGCGGCTCGAGGTGCTCGATCTCCTCGTCGAGGGCGACAAGGTGGCGGCGCGCTACCACGAGACCGGCCGGTTCGTCGGGCCGTTCCGCGGCCTCGCCGGCAAGACCCCGACCGGCCGGCGCTACGCGGTTCCGGCGATGGAATGGTTCGAGACCGCCGACGGCCGAATCACCGCCCGTTGGGGCGCGCGCAATTCCGCTTCGATCGAGCTGCAGGTCCTGGATTGACGGCCGCGCCGGTGCGGCCGATCGCCGCCCGGCCGCCGCCGTCACGGAGCCGCGTCATGACGAACACCCCCGACATCGACCTCCTGGTCCTCGGCTGGGGCTATTCCGCCCGCCACGGCGCCGCTCGTCTGCAGCCGCGTCTCGCCTCGCTGACGACGACGGCGCGCGAGCGCGCCAAGGCGGAACGGCTGGGCGCGGCCGGCATCGCCGCGATCGATCTCTCGGCCGAGGGAGCCGCGGCACGCCTCGCGGCGGCGGCGGCGCGGGCGATCCACGTTCTCGTCTCTGCCGCCCCGGGCGAAGCCGGCGATCCGTTCCTGCCCGACCTCGCCCCCGCGCTCGCCGCCGCGGCGGCGGACGGGCGGCTGCGCTGGATCGGCTATCTCTCCACCGTCGGGGTCTACGGCGACGCCGACGGGGGGGCCGTCGACGAGACCACGCCGCCGCGTCCCGCCTCCGACCGCACCCGGCGGCGGGTCGAGGCGGAGGCCGCCTGGGCCGACTTCGGCCGGGCGCACGGCGTCGCCGTCGCGATCCTGCGCCTCGCCGGCATCTACGGCCCGGGCCGCAACGCCTTCGTCAACCTCGCCGAGGGCCGGGCGCGCCGGGTGATCAAACCGGGACAGATGTTCAACCGCATCCACGTCGAGGACATCGGCCGGGCGATCGCCGCCGCCGCCGCGACGGGCTTCGACGGCATCCTCGACGTCTCCGACG
>JAAYVT010000307.1 GCA_012517025.1 Phyllobacteriaceae bacterium
CGGATCGTCGACGACGGTCCGACCGCGCTGCCGAGCGGCATCCTCACCGCCTTCGAGACCGCCGAGACCGGCGCGCTCGAGCACGTCGGCGACGCCGTCCTGCCGTCGGTCGGGCGCGGCGAGGCGAAGTTCCTGTCCTTCGCCCTCGACGTCCGCACCGAGATCCGGCGCACGGATCGCGGCGTGAGCCGCACGAGCCTCGGAACGATCGTCGACGGCGTCCTCCGGACGACCGTCCGCTCCCGCCACACCTTCGATTACGAGATCACCCCGCCGATCACGGAGGACCGCACCGTGGTGGTCGAGGAGACGCGCGTCGGCGGCTGGATGCCGGCCGCGACCGACGGCGTCGAGGACACGCCGACCCACCATCGGCTGCGCGTCGTCGCGCCGAAGGGGACGACGACCAAGGCGGCGCTGGTGTTGGAACGCACCGATCTGCAGACCGTCGGTCTGTCGACGCTCGCCCCCGGCGACCTCCTGGTGCGGCTGCGCGGCCTCGGCAACGACGGCCCGGCGCTGCGCGAAGCGATCGATCGCCTCGCCGCCGTGGTCGCCGAGATCGACCGCGCCGAGGCGCAGAAGACCCGCAACCAACAGGAACGAGAGAAGATCGTCGCCGATCAGGAGCGTCTGCGCGCCAACCTGCAGTCGGTCTGCGCCGGCACCGACCTCGGCCGCCGCTATCTGCGCACCCTCGACACCCAGGAGAACCGCCTCGGCGATCTCGAGAAGTCGGATCGCGCGGCGGCGGAGACCGTGGCGGCGCGGCGCCGGGACGCCGAGGAGATCGTCGCGACGCTGAAACTCTGACGGACGGGCTCGGCGCCGGCCGGACGCGTCCTCGCGGAGCGTTGATTATCGCCGGACGAATGGTATGCGTTCCGGCGCACGAGGTGGGAAGACGGATCGATGCGATTCGACCTCTTGCGCGGAGCGTCGATGCCCATCATCCGATCGACCAGCGGCCGCAGCTTCTCGGCCGCCGCCGACCAATCGATCCTGGATGCCGCGATCGCCGCCGGGGTGACGCTGCCGTACGGCTGTCGGACCGGGCGTTGCGGCACCTGTCGTTGCCGCGTCGAGACCGGCGAGACCCGCCCCCTCCTCGCCGAGACCGGCCTCGACGCGACCGCCCGCGCCGAGGGATGGGTCCTCGCCTGCGTCCGAACCGCGATCGACGACGTCACCCTCGACTACGACGACCTCGGCGACGTCGTCCTGCCCGCCCCGAAGACCCTGCCCTGCCGGATCGCGGCGCTCGACCGGATGAGCGATGACGTCCTGCGCGTCCGTCTGCGGCTGCCGCCGTCCGCCGCGTTCGCGTACCTGCCCGGCCAATACGTCGAGATCATCGGCTTCGGCGGGGTGCGACGGAGCTATTCGCTCGCCGCCGCCGGCCCGGCGGATGCCCCCCTGGAGCTGCACGTCGGACGGGTGCCGGGCGGCGTGATGAGCGCCTATTGGTTCGACCGCGCCAAGGAAGGCGACCTCCTGCGCCTGCACGGTCCCTTCGGGACCTTCGTGCTGCGCGACGTCGCCGGCGCCGATCTCGTCTTCCTGGCGACCGGCACCGGCTTCGCCCCGGTCGCCGCCCTGCTGCAGCACATCGCCGTCCTCGCCCCGGAGCGCGCGCCGCGATCGATCACCCTCTATCGCGGCGCCCGTCGGGAGGACGACCTCTACGGCGACGTCGCCGCCTCGCCGCTCCTCCGCGTGGTGCCGGTTTTGTCGCGCGCGCCGGCGAGTTGGACCGGCCGGCGCGGGCACGTCCAAGACGCCGTCCTCGCCGATCATCCCGACCTCACGCGGACCGTCGTCTACGCCTGCGGCTCGCCGGCGATGGTGCGCGACGCCGAGACCGCCCTCGCCGCCGCCGGGCTTCCCGCCGGCCGCTTCTTCTCAGACGCCTTCGTCCCGTCCTCGACCGCGTCCGAACCCTAGGGGATCGCCATGAAAGCCGTCATTCTCGCAGGTGGCCTCGGCACACGCCTCAGCGAAGAAACCACGACCCGCCCCAAGCCGATGATCGAGATCGGCGGCAAGCCGATCCTCTGGCACATCATGAAGATGTACGCCCATCACGGCGTCCGCGACTTCGTCGTCTGCTGCGGCTACAAGGGCTACGTCATCAAGGAGTATTTCTCCAACTACTTCCTGCACAATTCCGACGTGACGTTCGACTTCGAGGCGAAGACGATGGACGTGCACGAGCGGACGGTCGAGCCGTGGCGAGTGACGCTGGTCGACACCGGCGAGCACTCGATGACCGGCGGCCGCCTCGGCCGTGTCGCCGAATACGTGAAGGACGAGGAGGCGTTCTGCTTCACCTACGGCGACGGCGTCGCCGACGTCGACATCGGCGGGCTGATCGCCTTCCACGCCGCGCACGGCAAGCCGGCGACGGTGACCGCCGCCTATCCGCCGGGCCGCTTCGGCGCCCTGGTGCTCGACGGTGAGCAGGTGATGCAGTTCCAAGAGAAGCCGAAGGGCGACGGCGGCATGATCAACGCCGGCTTCTTCGTGCTGTCGCCGAAGGTTCTCGACCTGATCGAGAGCGATTCGACGATCTGGGAACAGGAACCGTTGACGACGTTGGCGCATCGCGGCGAGTTGATGGCTTGGCGACACTTCGGCTTCTGGCAGCCGATGGATACGTTGCGCGACAAGAATCTGTTAGAGGACCTGTGGGGTCGCGAACGCGCGCCCTGGAAGGTTTGGTGACGGCATGGCGGAAGGCGGGTCCGACGTCTGGGCGGGAAGACGGATCTTCGTCACCGGCCACACCGGCTTCAAGGGCAGCTGGCTGACGCTGTGGCTGCAGAGCCTCGGTGCCGAGGTGCACGGCTTCGCCCTGCCGCCGCCGACCGATCCCTCGCTCTTCGAGGCGGCTCGGGTCGAAGACGGCATGGCGTCGAGCACCATCGCCGACGTCCGCGATCTCGACGCGGTCGAGGCGGCGATGCGCGCCTGCCGCCCGTCCGTCGTGTTCCATCTCGCCGCCCAGCCGTTGGTCCGCCGCTCCTATCGCGACCCGGTCGAGACCTACGCCACCAACGTCCTCGGCACCGTCGACGTGCTGGAAGCCGCCCGCCGTCTCGGCGACGTCGCCGCGATCGTCAACGTCACCACCGACAAGTGTTACGACAACCGCGAATGGCTCTGGGGCTATCGCGAGATCGACCCCCTCGGCGGCCACGACCCCTATTCCAGCAGCAAGGCCTGTTCGGAACTGGTGACCGCCGCCTATCGCGATTCCTTCCTTCGCGCCGGCCCGACCGCGCTCGCCTCGGCGCGCGCCGGCAACGTCATCGGCGGCGGCGACTGGGCGGCCGACCGGTTGATCCCCGACCTCCTCGCCGCCTTCGCCGCCGGCCGCTCGGTGGCGATCCGCAACCCCGCCTCGTTGCGCCCCTGGCAGCACGTGCTGGAGCCGCTCTCCGGCTATCTGCGGCTCGCCGAAAAGCTGCTCGAAGAGGGGTCCGCCTGGGCCGAGGCGTGGAACTTCGGCCCGCGCGACGACGACGCCCGCCCGGTCGAATGGATCGTCCGGCGCATGGTCGAGCTGTGGGGCGACGGCGCGTCGTGGCATATCGACGGCGACGCCCAACCGCACGAGGCCGGCCTCCTGAAGCTCGACGTCTCCAAGGCGGCGACCCGCCTCGGCTGGCATCCGCGCTGGTCGTTGGACGAGGCGCTCGAAGCCGTCGTGGTCTGGCATCGCGCCTTCCGCGCCGGCGGCGACGTCCGTGCCGTCTGCCTCGACCAGATTCGCCGTTTCACGGCCACGCCCCCCTCGCGAACCGGCAGGTGACCGATGTCCGACCCGAACCCCACCGCCGCCACCCCCGACGCGCTCCGGGACGAGATCCGCGGCCTCGTCGAGCGCTTCGCCGACCTCGTCCATCGGCCTCGTCCGTTCGTGCGCGGCGAGAGCCCGGTGCCGGTGTCGGGCAAGGTGATCGGCGCGCCGGAACTGATCAATCTGGTCGAGGCGAGCCTCGACGGCTGGCTGACCACCGGCCGCTTCAACGTCCTCTTCGAGCGCCGCCTCGCCGGCTTCCTCGGGGTGAAGCATCTGATCACGGTGAATTCCGGCTCGTCGGCCAATCTGGTGGCCTTCTCGACCCTGACCTCGCCGAAGCTCGGCGACCGCGCGATCAAACGCGGCGACGAGGTGATCGGCGTCGCCTGCGGCTTCCCGACGACGGTCAATCCGATCCTGCAGTTCGGCGCCGTGCCGGTGTTCGTCGACGTCGACCTCGCCACCCACAACGTCGACGCCGCCAAGATCGAGGCGGCGATCACCCCGAAGACCAAGGCGATCATGCTCGCCCACGCCCTCGGCAATCCCTTCGATCTCGACACCGTCACGGCGATCTGCCGCAAATACGGCCTGTGGCTGATCGAAGACTGCTGCGACGCGCTCGGCGCCCGCTACGACGGCCGCCTCGTCGGCAGCTTCGGCGACATCGGCACGCTGAGCTTCTATCCCGCCCACCACATCACCATGGGCGAGGGCGGCGCCGTCTTCACCAACAACCCGGAGCTGGCGAAGATCGCCGAATCCTTCCGCGACTGGGGTCGCGACTGCTATTGCGCGCCGGGCCGCGACAACACTTGCGGCAAGCGCTTCGATTGGCAACTCGGCGAGCTGCCCGCCGGCTACGACCACAAGTACATCTACGGTCACGTCGGCTACAATCTGAAGATCACCGACCTGCAGGCCGCCTGCGCGCTCGCGCAGATGGACCGGCTCGACGGCTTCATCGCCACCCGCAAGGCCAATTTCACCCACCTCCACGCCCGGCTGAAGAGCTGCGAG
>JAAYVT010000308.1 GCA_012517025.1 Phyllobacteriaceae bacterium
CGGCAACTACGATTATCTCGGCCTGTCGCATCACCCGTCCGTCCGCACCGCCGCGATCGAGGCGATTCGGGAACACGGCACCGGCGTCAACGGCTCGCGGCTGGTCGGCGGCGAACGCGCCTTCCACACCGCCTTCGAGGCCGATCTGGCGAATTTCGTCGGCACCGACGCGGCCCTCACCCTGGTCAGCGGCTATCTCACCAATCTGACGCTGGTGCCGCATCTGCTCGGCGGCGACGACCTGCTGGTGGTCGACGAATACGCCCACAACAGCATCATGATGGGCGCCCGTTCGGCCAAGGCGACGGTGCGCAGCTTCCGTCACAACGACCTCGATCACCTCGACCACCTCCTCGCCGAGGCGCGCGGGGCGCATCGCAACTGCCTGATCGCGGTCGAAAGCCTCTACAGCATGGACGGCGACTGGGTCGACCTGCCGCGCCTGTTGGCGCTGCGCGATCGTCACCGCGCCTGGGTGATGATCGACGAGGCGCATTCCTTCGGCGTGCTCGGCGATCGCGGTCGCGGCATCACCGAGCATTTCGGCGAGGATCCGCGCCGCGTCGACTTGATCGTCGGCACCCTGTCGAAGACCCTCGCCGGCTCCGGCGGCTTCGTCTGCGCCCATCGCGCGGCGATCGACCTGCTGCGCTTCACCCTGCCCGGCTTCGTCTATTCGGTCGGCCTGTCGCCGGCGGTGGTCGCCGGTGCCCACGCCGCGCTGAAGCTGCTGATCGACGAACCGCACCGCGTCGCCCGCCTGCGGGCGGTGTCGGAGGGTTTCCTGGCGCGCGCCCGCGCCGCCGGACTGAACACCGGCGCCGCGAACGGCCGGGCGATCGTACCGATCCTGTTCCCCGACTTCCCTACCACGCTGGCCAAGGCGGCGGCCTTGCTGGCCGAGGGCATCTACGCCCCGCCGGTGGTCCAGGTCGGGGTGCCGCAGGACGCGCCGCGCATCCGCTTCTTCCTCTCCGCCGACCACACCGACGCCGATCTCGACCGCACCGTCCGCATCCTCGCCGCCCCGCTCGACGCGGCGGCCGCGACGGCCTGCGAACCCTGCACGGCGTAGCGGCGAAGGTGGACGGCGAGACGGCGAGAAACGACGACGGGAACGAACCGGTGGAGCCACCCCGCACGCGCGACGACGCCGCGCCGAGCTATGTCCTGACCGCCGATTTCGGCACCGGCGGGGTCAAGGTCGGCGTGGTCGATCGCACCCTGGCGCTGCGTGCCGTCACCGTCGCCGACTACCCGCTGCGCCACCCCGCGCCGATGTGGGCCGAGCAGCTCCCGGCCGACTGGTGGTCGGCCTTCGCCGGCGCCGTCGCCGACCTCGCCCGCCGCGTGCCCGATCTGCGCGAACGGATCGGGGCGATCGCCTTCTCCGCCCAGATGTGCGGCGTCGTCTGCGTCGACGCCGCCGGCACCGTCCTGCGGCCGGCGATCATCTGGCTCGACAAGCGCGCCGCCGAGATCAGCCGCGACCTGATGTGCCGCTTCCCCACCGTCCACGGCTACAACCTGTGGCGCGCGCTGATCTGGCTCCGCATCGCCAACGGCGGCCCCTCCAAGAACGGCATGGACCCGCCGGTCAAGATGCTGTGGCTGCGCGACGCCGAGCCCGACGTCTGGGCGGCGACCGACAAGGTCCTCGACGTCCGCGACTGGCTGGTCCTGCGCGCCACCGGCCGCGTCTGCACCACCGCCGACGCCGCCAATCTCACCTGGCTGATGGACACCCGACCCGGCCGCGAGGGCTGGTCGGAGCGGCTCTGCCGGCTGGTCGGCGTGCCGATCGACCGGTTGCCGGAGATCGTCGAGGGCGGCGAGGTGGTGGGCCGCCTGACCGCCGACGCCGCCGCCGATCTCGGCCTGCCGCCGGGCGTGCCGGTGGTCGCCGGCTGCGGCGACGTCGCCGCCACCGCGCTCGGCTCCGGCGCGGTCGACGACGGCGAGCTGCACGTCTACGCCGGCACCAGTTCCTGGGTCGGCGGCTTCTTCCCCGACCGCCGCGTCAGCATGCGCCATTCCTACGCCACGGTGACCGCCCCGATCGGCTTTCGGCCGCTGTTGATCGCCACCCAGGAGACCTGCGGCGGCGCCTTCGCCTGGCTCGCCGACCTCTTCGGCGGGCCGACCGACGACGACGCCGTCGGCACACTCCTCGCCGAAGCCGCGCCGCGCGATCTCGACGCGCCGCTGTTCCTGCCCTGGCTCGCCGGCGAGCGCTGCCCGATCGACGACGAGCGGCTGCGCGGCGCCTTCCTCGGCCTGCGCCTCGGCCATCGCCGCGGCGACCTCGTCCGCGCCGCCATCGACGGCACCGTCCTCAATCTGCGCTGGGCGCTGGAGGTGGTCGGCCGCGAGCGCGGCGTCCTCCACGACCGACCGCTGCCGCTGGTCGGCGGCGTCGGACAGAGCCCGGTCTTCGCCCAGGCCCTCGCCGACGCCACCGGCCGCACCGTCCTCACCACGACGCCGCGCTTCGCCGGACTGATCGGCGTCGCCGCCCTGGCGGCGCCGGCGCTCGGCTGGGCGGCCGACCCGTTCGCCGCGATCCGCGCCGCCCCCCGCGCCGACGTGGTCGAACACCGACCGGACCCGCGCCGGCGGGAGCTGCTCGAATTGCGCTGGGCCGAATTCGAATCGGCGCGGCGCCGGCTGGTGCCGTGGTCGGCGCGACGGCAGGACGGACTGAACCGGTACGGAGGCGGCGGACGATGATCGACGGCCTGTTCAAGACTCACATCGACCCTCTCTGGGAAAAGGCGGCCCGCCCCCTCGCCGCCCTCGGCCTCACCCCCAATCAGGTGACGCTGATCGGCCTCGCCCTGGTGATCGTCGACGTCGCCGCCTTCGTCGTGCACGCCTCGCCGACCCTCCTCGGCCTCGGCCTCGTCGTCGCCTTCGCCTTCGACGCCCTCGACGGCGCGGTGGCGCGACTGCGCGGCCTGTCGAGCCGGCGCGGCGGCTATCTCGACGCCATCGTCGACCGCTACCAGGAGACGGCGATCATGCTGGCGCTGGGCTGGGCGAGCGGCGCCTGGGCCGCCGCCCTGCTCGGCCTCTCCGGCGCCCTGCTGACGAGCTACGCCAAGGCCCGCGCCGCCGTCGAGATCCCGATCGACAACGATCGCTGGCCGGACCTGTTCGAACGCCAGGAGCGGGTCGTCTACCTCTGCGCCCTGACCATTCTCGCCGGCAGCCTGTTCCGCGCCCTCGGGGCCGAAACCGAGAGCCTGGTCGTCGGCCTGTGGCTCTACGCCGCGCTGACCCACCTCACCGCCCTGCAACGGGCCCGCCGGGCCTGGACGATGCTGAGCCGGGCCGACGCCGAGGCTCCCCTGCCGCCGCGCCGGGCCGGGCCGGCCGACCGCTGACCGACACCGCCCGCCCCGCCGCTCACGCCGTCTCGCCCGCCGCGATCCGAGCGCGCAGGAAACGCCGGACGTCCGGCGCGAAGAGCGTCAGATAGGCGAGGAAGACGACGATCAGGATCGTCTCCAGCTCGACGTAGACGGCGACGACGGCCGCCGTCGCGA
>JAAYVT010000309.1 GCA_012517025.1 Phyllobacteriaceae bacterium
GAACAGGAAGGACAGCATCGTCGCCATGTCGGGCGCGATCATGCCGGCGCCCTTGGCGATGCCGTTGACCGTCACCGTCACGCCGTCGAGCGTCACCGTCCGGGTCGCCACCTTCGGGAAGGTGTCGGTGGTCATGATCGCCCGCGCCGCGTCGAGATAGGGCTCCGCCGCCACCCGCGCCATCGTCTCGGCCAGCACGCCCTCGAACTTGGTCGCGTCGAGCGGCTCGCCGATCACCCCGGTCGAGGCGAGGAACACTTCCGCCGGCGCGCAGCCGACCGCCCGCGCCGCGATGTCGGCGGTGATCGCCACCGTCTCCACACCCTTTTTCCCGGTGAAGGCGTTGGCGTTGCCGGAGTTGACCACCAGGGCGCGCGCCTTGCCGCCGGCCAAGTTGGCGCGGCACCAGTCGACCGGCGCCGACGGGCACTTCGAGGTGGTGAAGGCACCGGCCACCGTGGTGCCTTCGTCGAACACCGCGAGCAGAACGTCGGTGCGGCCCTTGTACTTGATCCCGGCCTCGGCGGTGGCGAAGCGGACGCCCGCGATCGCCGGCAGGATCGGCTGGGACTTGGGCGCGAGCGGCGAGACGGCGGTGGACATGGGCGATCACCCTCCAGTGCGGAAACGGTCGCGCTCGGTTTGGCCGGGGTTCGGGCCTGCGTCAAGCGGTCTCGGCGCCGACCGCCCCGGCGGCGATCCAACGGCCGCCCCACCGGTCGACCGCCGGCGCGACCAGGAACGCCATGCCGCCGACCATGAAGGGAACGATCGCGGCGGTCCTGGCCGGCAGCGGCCAATCGACGGTGAGCGGGCCGATCACGGCGATGATCGTCGTGATCAACGGGTAGGCCCCCGCCGTCGTGCACAGCAGTCGCCGCACCGGTCTGGTGAGCAGGCGCCGAATGAAATCGCCGCGAACCATGTTCGTAACTCCGAGCCTTCTTCCGCAAAGGCGATCCGAGCCTCCCGATCCGAACTTCCGGTCCAGAAAGCGGTTCGATCGTCGCGACATCATATAAACGACCCGTTTCGTTTCGACAAGTTCGCTGGTACACTGTCGCGACGATCGACCGACGCACCCGAGACCCGGCAGGCCCCACGTGACCCGAGACACCGCCGCCCTCCGCCCCGCTCTCACCCGAACGCCGCGCCGATCGGGTGGTCCCCGCCGCAGCGACACCGCCCATGCGGCGATCCTCGACGCCGCCGAAGCGCTGCTGACCACGGGCGGACCATCGGCCGTCACCTTCGAGGCGGTCGCTCGCGCCGCCGGCGCCGGCAAGCCGACGCTCTATCGGTGGTGGCCCGATCGGATCGACCTGTTGCTCGAGGTCTACGACCGCCAAACCGGAGCGACCCTGCCGGAGGTCGACACCGGCTCCTTCGAGGAAGACCTGATCGTCTCGATATCCGGCCTGTGGCGCTTCTGGCGAGAATCCGTCGCCGGTCGCGCCTTCGCCGCGGTCGTCGCGGAAGCGCAATTCGACGAGACGGCGCGGTCCACTCTCGTCGAGCGCCTGCGCGACCCGGCCTTTCCGTTGCGTCCGGTGATCGCCCGGGCCGTCACGCGCGGCGAGATCACGCCGAGCGAAGGCGAGGGCCTGCGCGAATTCGTCGTCGCGCTGAACTGGCTGCGCCTGCTCACCGACCGGCTCGACGAGACCGAGGTCCCCGCCCTCGTCGCCGCTCTGCTCGCCGGCCGAGGCCGACGCCGCCCCGCATGAGATCCGTTCGACCACGAACTCTCGGCGACGTCGCGAACTCGGTGGGGATCCACGAGAAAGAAAAGGCCCGGCGATCGAAACCACCGGGCCTCCTCGAAGACGTCTTCCGTGTCGGCGGACCGAACGGTTCGATCACTTCGCCGGGGCGGGCGCCGACGGGGTCGCCGGGGCTTCCGGCTTGGCCGAGGCGGCCTTGATCGCGGCCTCGTCGACGTCGACCTTCGCCGCCTTCTTCAGGTCGGCGAGCTTCTGGGTGAAGAGGTCGCCGACCACCGCCTGACGCACCTGGTCCTTGACCTGGTCGAGCGACGGGATCGGCTGCTTGCGCTTCTCCTCGAGCTTGATCACGTGCCAACCGAACTGCGACTTGACCGGCTCCTTGGTGGTCTCGCCCGGCTTCAGCGCGGCGGCCGCCTTCTCGAACTCCGGCACCATGTCGCCGGCGGCGAAGAAGCCGAGGTCGCCGCCGTTCTTGGCCGAACCCGGATCCTGGCTCTTCTCCTCGGCGATCTTGGCGAAGTCGCCGCCCTTGGCGAGATCGGCGAGAACCGCCTTGGCCTCGTCCTCGGTCTTCACCAGGATGTGACGGGCGTGCATCTCCTCCGGCGGATTGTAGGCGGCGGCATCCTTGTCGTAGCGCGCCTTGACCATCGCGTCGGAGACTTCGGCCTCGACCTTGTCCTTGACGTACTCGGAGACCAGCAGCTGGGTGCGGACCTGCTCCATCCGCTTCTTGTAGGAGTCGGTCTTGTCGAGGCCGTCCTTGGCGGCGGCCTGGGCGATCAGTCGCATGTCGACGAGCCGCTCGACCACCGCCTTCAGACGCGCCTCCTCGGGCAACTGGGCGAGCTGGGCGCCGAGCGAGGAGGTCAGGGCGGCGACGTCGGCCTGGGTGATCGGCTGACCGTCGACCGTCGCGTAGACCTTGTCCTCGGCGCGGGCGACGCCCGAAAACGCGAGGCCGGCGAGAAGAGCGAACGCGAGGGTCCGGTGGTGGCGGGTACCGTTCATGTGAGACGGGTTCCTGAAGGTGGAGGCGGGCGAGCCGCCGAGCGGGAGGACGATCGACCGCCGTCGGACGAGCCGAGCGAGGGTTCGCGCGAGATGCGGCGTCGGATGTGGCGAACGTATGACGTTTCGCCCCCGTCCCGGCGCGGCGACGGTCGATTCGGGCCGAGATTGGCGCAGCCTCCCGCCGTTGACAACCGTCGGACCCCTCCTTATCTCGAGGATGCCGCGCGCGCCCTCCGGACGCGGGCGCCGTCGGGGCTTGCCTCGCCCCCCTCGCCTCCCCGCACCGCTCCCGGCGACGCGAAAGGAGTGTCGTCGAGGGGTCGCGTCCCGACCGTATGACGCAAGCACCGCGCCCGCCGGGCGGACGTCGCGACATAGCGACGCTCGTCGAACGCCACGACCTCGAGGAAGGGCCTCCATGATCGGCCTCGGAACTCTCGCCAAGAAGCTCTTCGGCTCCGCCAACGACCGCAAGGTCAAGACCTATCGGCCGCGCGTCGACGCCATCAACGCCCTGGAGCCGGAAGTCTCCGCGCTCTCCGACGAGGCGTTGCGCGATCGCACCCGACAGTTCCGCGAGCAGCTGGCGAACGGCACCGACCTCGACGACCTGCTCGTCCCCGCCTTCGCCACCGTGCGCGAGGCGGCCAAGCGCGTCATCGGCCAGCGTCACTACGACGTGCAGATGATCGGCGGCATGGTCCTCCACGAGGGCAAGATCTCCGAGATGAAGACCGGCGAAGGCAAGACGCTGGTCGCCACCCTCGCGGTCTATCTCAACGCCCTGCCGGCCAAGGGCGTCCACGTCGTCACCGTCAACGACTACCTCGCCAAGCGCGACGCCGAGTGGATGGCGCAGATCTACGGCTTCCTCGGACTGACCACCGGCATCATCGTGCACGGTCTCTCCGACGAGGAGCGCAAGGTCGCCTACGCCTGCGACGTCACCTACGGCACCAACAACGAGCTCGGCTTCGACTATCTCCGCGACAACATGAAGTACGACTTCGATCAGATGGTGCAGCGCGGTCACGCCTACGCCATCGTCGACGAAGTGGACAGCATCCTGATCGACGAGGCGCGCACGCCGCTGATCATCTCCGGCCCGCTCGACGATCGCTCCGAGCTCTACAACACCATCGACCGCTTCATGCCGCTGATGAAGGCGAAGGAAGACTACGAGGTCGACGAGAAGCAACGCTCCTCCTCCTTCACCGAAGTCGGCATGGAGAAGATCGAGAAGGCGCTGCGCGAGGCCGGTCTGCTCAAGGGCGACAACCTCTACGACATCGAGAACGTCACCGTCGTCCATCACGTCAATCAGGCGCTGCGCGCCCACACCTTGTTCCAGCGAGACAAGGACTACATCGTCAAGGGCGGCGAGGTCGTCATCATCGACGAGTTCACCGGCCGTATGATGCCCGGCCGTCGCTATTCGGAAGGCCTGCATCAGGCACTCGAGGCCAAGGAACGGGTACAGATCCAGCCCGAGAACCAGACCCTCGCCTCGATCACTTTCCAGAACTACTTCCGCATGTACGAGAAGCTCGCCGGCATGACCGGCACCGCGCTGACGGAAGCCGACGAGTTCCTCGACATCTACGGCCTCGAGGTGCTGGAGATCCCGACCAATCTGCCGATCTCCCGCGTCGACGAGGACGACGAGGTCTATCGCACCGCCGACGAGAAGAACCGCGCCATCATCCGCCTGATCGAGGACTGCCACGAGCGCGGTCAGCCGATCCTGGTCGGCACCACCTCGATCGAGAAGTCCGAGCACCTCGCCGAGCTCCTGAAGCAGCAGGGCTTCGCCCAGATCGACCTGACCGATCCCTCCGCCATCGCCGCGCTCTACAAGGGCGCCGACGGCGCCAAGGTGTTCACCGTGTTGAACGCCCGCTATCACGAGCAGGAAGCGGTGATCGTCGCCCAGGCGGGTCTGCCCGGCGCCATCACCATCGCCACCAACATGGCCGGTCGCGGCACCGACATCCAGCTCGGCGGCAACCCCGACATGCGCATCCGCTACGAGCTCTCCGAAATGCCGGAGGGGCCGGGTCGCGAGGCCGCCGCGCAAGGCATCCGCAATTCCGTCGCCGCCCTCAAGGCCAAGGCGCTCGAGGCCGGCGGCCTCTACGTGCTCGGCACCGAGCGGCACGAGAGCCGGCGCATCGACAACCAGCTGCGCGGCCGTTCGGGGCGTCAGGGCGACCCCGGTCATTCCAAGTTCTTCCTGTCGCTGCAGGACGACCTGATGCGCATCTTCGGCACCGACCGCATGGACGGCATGCTGCAGAAGCTCGGTCTCAAGGAGGACGAGGCGATCGTCCATCCCTGGATCAACAAGGCGTTGGAGAAGGCGCAGCAGAAGGTCGAGGGCCGCAACTTCGACATCCGCAAGAACATCCTCAAGTTCGACGACGTGATGAACGATCAACGCAAGGTGATCTTCGAGCAGCGCGTCGAGCTGATGACCGGCGAGGACGTCGACGAGACGGTCGCCTCGATGCGCCACGACGTCATCCACGACACCGTCAAGAAGCACATCCCGGAGAACGCCTATCCCGAGCAGTGGGACGTCGACGGTCTGCACGACGAGATCGCCGACCTCACCGGCATCGAGCTGGCGGTCAAGGACTGGGCCAAGGAAGAGGGCATCGCCGAAGAAGAGGTGATCTCCCGCGTCACCGCCGCCGCCGACGCGGTGATGGCCGAAAAGACCGAGCGCTTCGGCACGGAGACGATGATCTACGTCGAGAAGGCGGTGCTGTTGCAGACGCTCGATCATCTCTGGCGCGAGCATCTCGTCACCCTCGACCATCTGCGTCAGGTCATCGGCTTCCGCGGCTACGGCCAGCGCGACCCGCTGAACGAGTACAAGACCGAGGCCTTCACCCTGTTCGAGGCCCTGCTCACCGGTCTGCGCCGCGCCGTCACCGCCCAGATGATGCGCGTCGAACTGGCCCCGCCGGAGCCGCAGGAGCTCACCGCGACCGAGGTCAGTCACCTCGACGCCTCGACCGGCCGCGACCAGATCACCGGCGACGCGCCGCTCGGCCGCGCCGTCGATCCGGCCGACCCGACCACTTGGGGCCAGGTCGCCCGCAACGCCCCCTGCCCCTGCGGCTCGGGCAAGAAATACAAGCACTGCCACGGCGCCTTCGTCTGAAGCCGCCGATCGGACGACGAAAGAAAGAGGGCCGCCCCATCGGGCGGCCCTCTTTTTCATCGCACATCCCGAACGCCGTCCCGACGTCGCCCCGAAACGCCTCGAGGGCCGCGACGGATACGCCCGGCGCGGCCCTCGACGACGAATTCGACGGACGTCGGCGCGCTCAGCCGCCGAACGGATTGATCCGCTTCCACAACGGCCGATCCTCGCTCGCCGCCGGTGCGGCGGACGCCGCCGGCTGCGTCGACATGAAGCCGAACAGCGGCGAGGACGACCCGCCGGCCGGTACGGTCGACGTGGTGATCGGGGCGCCGGCGTCGGGCGCGGCCTGCGCCGCCGCCACGCGGGTCGGCCCGAAGCTGCGCGGCGAGGCCTTCGGCAGCGGCACCGCCACCGGCAGACCGGCGGCGGAATAATCGGCGACGACGCCGTCCTCCCCCGCCGTCTCCGCCGGCTTGGCGCCGAGCCACGCGGCGATCTTGGTGCCGGGTTGCGGCTTGGCCTTCTCGCGCGCGTCGGCGATCGCCCGCTCTTCCATCTTGCGCGACCGTTCGTCGGCGGCCCGGGCCTGATCCTCGAGATCGGCGACGGCGACCTTGAAGGCCTTGTCGTCGTCCGCTTCCTTGGCGGCCACCGCCGTCTTGATCTCCGACGGCACCTGATAGACCGGGCAAGCCCCGGCCGCGTTGAAGGTGGTCGAGTTCGGATCGGTCGTCTGCGCGTCGAACACGTACTTCTTGTCGCAGACGTCGACCTTGGGCTCGAGCTTCGTCACCTCGAAGTGGTCGTAGCCCTGCTTGATGTTCTTCCAGAACGCCATGTTCGGATTCTTGCGGTTCTTGGCCAGGTTCTCCGCCGTCATGCGGAAGGGGAAGGCCTGAACCTGGAACGACTTCTGCCCGCCGACGAAGGCCTCGCGGGCGAGCCCGTAGATCTCCTGGATCTGCTCGTCGTTCATCACGAAGCAGCCGGCCGAGCCGGTGCAGTTGCCGTGCACCATCACCGCCGCGCCGGTCCGCCCGAAGGCGCGGTCGAAGGCGTTGGGATAGCCGACGTCGTAGGCGAGATAGAACTGCGAATGCGGATTCATCCGCGACGGCGTGACGGTGTAGAAGCCCTCCGGCGACTGCTTGTCGCCTTCCTTGATCTTCGGACCGAGCGTGCCGCCCCAGGCGCACATCTGATAGCTCTTCAACAGCGCGAACCGGCCGGTGCGGTCACGCTTCCAGATCTCCAGCGTCGACTCCTGCTTGAAGGCGCGCACCAGGATCGGATCCTCCTTGCGCATGCCCTTCTCGTCCATCAACGCGACGAGTTTCGGATTGAGCGGCCGGGTCGCCTTGTCGGGCCCGCCGAGCGTCGACTGCATTTCGTCCTGACAGGACGCCACGAAGAGCCCGATCGCCAGGGCCGTGGTGAGTCGCAGAACCGTCTTGATCGTCATCCATCCACCCGAACGCAAGCGAGAACCCCCGTCTCGCCGACCCGGCCCTTCACGGACCGTCCCGGCGAGAGAAAAATCTCGATCGTGCGACCGCCGGACCTGATTCCATCGTCCCGGTCGCCTCGAACGTCCACTTTAGGTCTTCGACCTTGCGACTTGGTTACCGAAGCGGAAACCTCGTCACCCCGATCACGCCCGTGACGCTCGCACGAACTCTATCTCAAAATCGCGATTGCGGCAAAACCGCGTTGCCACGCATCCGTGCCCGCGCGAGCGGTGAAGGAAGAGTTTCGATCCGTCCCGTTCCGGCACGCTCAGAGCGAGCGTCCGATCGCCAGGAACTTGTCGTGGCGCATGTCGCGCAGCCCGTCCGGCGACACCCCGGCGAGGTCGGCGAGCGCCCCGGCGATCACGTCGCCGGTCGCCGCGATCACCGTCTCGACGTTGCGATGGGCGCCGCCCACCGGTTCGGCGACGATGCCGTCGATCACCTTGAACTTGAGCAGATCCTGGGCGGTGATCTTCATGCCGGTGGCCGCGTCCTGCGCCCGAGCGCTGTCGCGCCACAGGATCGAGGCGGCGCCTTCCGGCGAGATCACCGAATAGATCGCGTGCTCGAGCATGTAGACGCGGTTGGTCGCCGCGATCGCGATCGCGCCGCCCGAGCCGCCCTCGCCGATGATCACCGAGACGTTGGGCACGCCGAGCCCGAGGCAGGCGTCGGTCGACCGGGCGATCGCCTCGGCCTGACCGCGCTCCTCCGCGCCGATGCCCGGATAGGCGCCGGCGGTGTCGACCAAGCTGATCACCGGCAGGCCGAAACGCTCCGCCGTCTCCATCAGCCGCACCGCCTTGCGATAGCCCTCGGGGCGCGCCATGCCGAAGTTGTGGGTGAGACGGGAGGCGGTGTCCGCCCCCTTCTCGTGCCCGAGGACGCACACCGGCTGCCCGCGGAACCGGCCGAAACCGCCGACGATCGCCGCGTCCTCGCCGAAGGCGCGGTCGCCGGCCAGCGGCGTGAAGTCCTCGATCAGGGCGCCGACGTAGTCGACGAAGTGCGGCCGGTCGGGATGACGGGCGACCTGCGTCTTCTGCCAGGGCGTCAGCTTCTGATAGAGCTCGGCCAGCGCCTGCGCCGCCTTGGCCTCGAGCTTGGCGATCTCGTCGGCGACGTCGACCGCCTCGCCCTTCTCCGCCAGCAGCCGAAACTCCTGGATCTGGCCCTCGAGGTCGGCGACCGGCTTTTCGAATTCGAGATAGCTGCGCATGTCGGGAATGTCCGCTCGGGAAGGAAGGGGTCGGGAGGCGGCCGCGCGCCTGCGATCTCGGGCCGTTCGCCCCCTTCGCGCCGGGACCGCCGGCGTCGTCCTCGGCGCGCAAATCGCCACGCCCGCCGGCGAATGTCAAGCCGAGCCGCCGTCCTCGCGCGCCCGCGCCGCCATCGGATGCCGGGTCTCGACCAGTTCGACCAGCCGTTCGTCGAGGACGTGGGTGTAGATCTGCGTCGTCGAAATGTCGGCGTGGCCGAGCAGTTGCTGGACGACGCGCAGGTCGGCGCCGTGCGCCAGGATGTGGCTGGCGAAGGCGTGCCGCAGCACGTGCGGCGACACCGCCGTCGCCGGCAGGCCGATCCGGATCGCCAACGCCTTGAGATCGCGCGCGAACGCCTGCCGGGTGGTGTGGCCGCTCTCGCTCCACGACGGGAACAGCCACTTTCCCACGCCCCGTCCGGCCGCCGCCGAGGCCTTGAGATGCGCCGCCATCGCCGCCCGCGCCCGCTCCGAGAGCGGCACCAGCCGTTCCTTGTCGCCTTTGCCGCGCACCATCAGGAACGGCGCCTCGCCGCGCACCGCGCTCGCCGGCAGCGACACCAGCTCGGAGACCCGCAGACCGGTCGCGTAGACCGTCTCGAGCAGGGCGTAGAGCCGCCGCGCCCGCGCCGCCTCGGCCGGCGAACGCGGCGGATCGGTCTGCGCCTCGGCCTCCCGTCGTGCCGTCTCGATCAGCCGGTCGACTTCTTCCTCGGAGAGGATCCGCGGCAGCGGTCGTCGTTTCTTCGGCGCGTCGATGGTGCCGGTCGGATCGTCGCCGCGCACCCCCTCGGCATAGAGGAAGCGATGGAACTGCCGGATCGCCGAGAGATGGCGCGCCTGGGTCGAGGCCTCGAAGCCGCGCGCCGCCAGCGCCGCCATGTGCTCGGCGACGTCCTCGGCCCGCGCCGTCGCCGGATCGCGCCCCGATCGGGCGAGATGGGCGACCCACTCGCCGAGATCGCGACCGTAGGCGTCGAGGGTCGCCGCCGCAGCGCCGCGCTCGACCGCCAACGTCTCCAGATAGGCCTCGAGCAGCGACGCCGCCCCCATGGCTCAGCGCGCTCCCAGTCGCTCCGGTGGTACCCGCACCACCATCTCGCGCGAATGCGGCTCGACGAAATTGGCCAGCGCGTAGATCGCCGCGCCCGCCAGAACGCCGAGAATCGCCAGACCGACGA